>JACRLR010000010.1:0-2540 GCA_016219645.1 Nitrospirota bacterium | reverse complement strand
TAGCCCGCCGAGCGTTCACGCATGCGAACTCCAGTGTAGTGACGGCATATTTCCAAGGATTCTGCAGGTTGCTCATGGCGGATACTCATAAAGCGAAACTGCTCTGTCTTCGCAAATCGATTTTGAGATAGGTTCTAGTCTGTCTGGTTGGCAGATTCGGATAACTATAAACTCCAGATGTACCGGATAGACCAAACAGACAAGATAGACCAGACAGACCAGACAGACCGAATAGACGAGACAGACCAGAGAGACCAAACAACCAAGCTGGACGGCAAGTAGGGTAGTGGGTCGTGGAGAAGCAGAAGCACATGTCGGGAAGTGGCTAAGAGGGGTAGTCTCAAGTATAGGACAGAGTTCAGGCAGCGGGTCGGCTGACCTTGACATCAACTTTCAGGCCGGCCTGGGTCAGCATGGTGATGACGGTGTCCAAGCTGAAGAGATTGATCTTCCCGCGCATAAGGTCGCTGATTCGAGGCTGAGTAACGCCGAGGCGTTCGGCGGCCCGTTTTTGTGTCAGGCGTTTCTCTCGGATATGTTTCTCAAGCTCAACCATGAGCATGGCTCGGAGTTTGAGGTTTTCCGCTTCTTCCGCCTTGAATCCTAGATCCCGAAAGATATTGCACGTGGATACTCGCTTTTTCATGTATGCCTCCTCTGACTCAACAAAAGTTGAAGCCGTCGACGCGCGACACCAAGGGCTGCATGTGGGGTCTTCTGCGTCTTCTTCTCAAAAGCATGTAAGACATAGACCGCCTCTGCCAACTTCGCGAGATAGATCACCCGGTACTCGTTGTCGCAGTGAATCCGTATCTCCTGAACACCGGTGCCCACGCGAGGCATGGGCTTCCAATCCGATGGATCTAACCCCGAGAGGCCCCTAGCCATACGACCCGTTTCACGGAATAGAGTGTATACAGAATATTGTATAAGCGTCAACCTCTCTTCCAGCTTCGAAACTCGAACCTCTAGCCTCTATCCTCCAACACTCTTCCCCCTCAGCCTGCGACCCTTTCTCGCCCGTCCCGTCAGTCGTGCGCGTGCAATTGCCCGCCTCTAACCCCTCATTCATAATTCCACATTCCACATTCCTAATTCAGAACTCCTCCCCCTGCTCAACCTTAACCTTAACCTCAACCTTCCCCCAGTCGCCTCCATCCTCCAACCTCTAACCTCAAACACTCTTCCCCCCTTCAGCCTTCAGTCATCAGCCTTCAGCCTCGACCTCTTTCGCTCAACCTTAGCCTCAACCTCAACCTTTCTTCTTGCCTCCACCCTCACACCTCCAACCTCTCATTCCTCATTCCACATTCCTAATTCAGCATTCCAACTCAGCACCCAGAACTCCCAGCCTCCCCCCTCATCGTGCACGGCTAGGGAGTGCCCAACATTTTCAGAATACGTTTGGCAAGATGTTCGTTGATCTCGGTATGCCGTGGAACTGGCTGAGAAATCTTCGTGGTTGGGTTGTGGTACCAGTCGTGCTTTCCGCCGTGCCGAACTAACAGACAACCGACGGTTTCAAGCTGCCGGATAAGATCCTTGCGTTTCACCGGAGCGTCAGTTCAGCGAGCTTGCGGATGCCTGGGATCTCTCCACTCATAAGATCGTGGTAGAGGTCCCGGAGATGAGACTGCAACTCTTCGAGGGATTGCCCCTGCGTCCAGTAGTCGGGATAGTCCTGCAAATATCCCAACCATTGTTCCCCGTCTTGCCAGTAGATGTAATGAGTCGATTGCATACGAGCATTATAGCCTCAGTCGTTTGGATTGCAAAGAGGCAGCCTCAACCTTTGTTCAAGACTCCAACATCCTGGCCTCCCTGCTCAACCTGAACCTCAACCTTTCTCGTCTCCCTCAACCCCAACCTATCTTCACCACTTGCCACTCGCCACTAACGACTCACCAATTTTCACCCCTCCAACACTCTTCCCCACTCGCTACTCACTACTGTCCACTTACAAGTGACCACTCACCACTCGCGACCTCAACCTCAACCTTCCGAAACGCCTCCAACACTCTTTGCCCCAAACCTCCAATCAGTTGTGGAAACCGGCAGAATCAGATAAGTTTTCCCCATAATACCTCTCGTTGGTCTATTTGGTCTGTCTTGTCTGTCTGGTCCATCTTGTTCGTCCTGTCGTCTCGGCGCTTCGGTTGGGAGACTCGGTTAACTTGGGACACCAGATAGACGAGACAGACAAGAGAGACAAGAGAGACAAGAGAGACCAGACAAACCTAATACACCAAGCAAACAAGCTGCGACGGCAAGCAGGGGAGCGGATCGTGGAGAATTAGGAGGAACTGTAGGGGAGTGGCTGAGAGGAGTGGTCCCATGTGTAGGCCAGAGAAAACATTCCCGACCCCTTTTCTGTCTCCCGCCGGATCGCCACGCGCCGGGAAACTGTTCCTTGTATCTCTGGGCATACGGCATAATACTGTCGCGCATGAAGCATTGGGGCCTGATAGACCGTCGGTTCCATGGTCGCCCCGAGACCGGGTGTCAGCGTGGGTCGTCAGGCCCTCTCACCTGTAAAGCCC
>JACRLR010000009.1 GCA_016219645.1 Nitrospirota bacterium | reverse complement strand
TGAAGGAGAGCATGGCCCCAATGGTGGCCATCCCGGCGACCTCTACGTAGCGGTTACCGTCAGACCCCATAAAATTTTTCATCGCAAGGGGCTCGATATCGCCTGTGATGTGCCGGTCAATCTCGTCACGGCCGCGCTCGGTGGAAAAGTGGAAGTCCCGACTCTCACGGGGGCAACAGTCATCAAAGTGCCGCCCGGCACACAACATGACAAGGTGCTTCGGATTAAAGGGTTAGGGGTTCCCAGCCTGAAGGGCGGATCGACAGGCGATCAGGTCTATACGATCAAGGTCCAAATCCCCACCAAATTGACCGCCCGACAGAAAGAACTCCTGATGGAGTACGCGAAAGAAAGTGGCATGACTATGGAAGCCAACGGCGACGGCTTCTTTGATAAGATGAAAACCTTCTTCGAGTAGTCTCCCCTACCCATCCGGGTTAATCCCCCTGAGTCCCTCATGCCTGTGTTGTTTGTTTCCCCTGAGCGCATCGATCGGCAGACGATATCGGTCACCGGCGACGTGCTCGTCCATCTCCGAGACAGTTTGCGCATCACAGTCGGCGAGACTCTGTGGCTCAACAACGGACAGGGCGCCAAGTTTCGCGTTGAAATCACCGATGTGTCCAAACAAGCGGTCACCGCACGGGTTCTCGAAACGATCCAGGAACCACCCCGCCAGACGCCTTGTCTCATCCTCGGCCAATCGCTGCTTAAGGGGGAGAAGATGGACTGGGTGATTCAAAAAGCAACAGAGCTCGGCGTGAGCGAAATCGTGCCGATTGAAAGCCGGCACAGTGTGGTACAACTGAAAGCCGACCGCGTGGATCACCAGCTCGCCCGTTGGCAGCGAATCGCCTTAGAAGCCGCCCAGCAATCTGAACAGTGGCGAATCCCCACCGTTGCGACGCCACAATCTCTCTCAGCGCTTCTGACCAGCCTGGCAACCGGCACGCGCACTCTCATGCTGGCCGAGCGGCGGGACGGGAAGAGTTTGCAAACGGTCAACCTACCGCAAGATGCGACCGGTTCTATACTGGTTTTGATTGGACCGGAGGGTGGCTGGAGTCAAGAGGAAGCGCAGATTGCCGAGCAGGCAGGAAGTAGACTCATTACCTGTGGTCAGCACATCTTACGATCTGAAACAGCCGCCATTGCTGCCATCAGCATCCTCCAATCACGTCTCGGCACACTGAGCTAAAGAAGAACTGATGACACTGTGAGAAATTCCGAGGCTCCCCTCTGTGATTGTGGCACAGGGAGTTCGGAGTCGCTCATCCAGTATCGGGCTGTTGATTTCGGAGCGACTAGTCAGTGAGTATGCGTCAAACAGGCGCTTGCACGCGATAGGCTGGCGGATAGTTGTGAGGATTATGCCATTGATGGGAGCGAGCGTGGGGACGCTGCATTCGATCCGGGGTCTAGCTGGTTGCTAGAGAGGTGGACATTCGCATGTTCGATTGGTTGACTCAATCAGAGATGTGGATCGCGTTGGGCACGCTGACGGCCCTCGAAATTGTCCTCGGAATCGACAACATCATCTTCATCTCCGTCCTCGTGAGCCGGCTCCCTCAGCAGCAGCGAAACCTAGCACGCCGTCTTGGGCTAGGCCTTGCGATGATCGCACGACTGGGATTGTTATTCTCGATTTCGCTTGTGATGGAGCTGACGGCTCCCTTATTCACGCTGCTGAACCAAGCGATCTCAGGGCGAGATCTGATTCTCATCATCGGTGGATTGTTTCTCCTCGCCAAAGCCACCCACGAAATTCACGAAAGTCTAGAGGGCGCGGATGACGAAGCAGCCGCATCGGCTCCAGCCAGTTTCGGGATGCTGTTGTTTCAGATCACGGTTCTGGATCTCGTCTTTTCTTTAGATTCCGTCATCACGGCCGTTGGGCTCGTGGAGGACGTCTCGGTCATGGCGACGGCGATCATCGGAGCCGTGCTCGTCATGCTGTTCGCAGCCCGTTCGATCGGCGAATTCGTCGATGCCCATCCAACGATCAAGATTCTCGCGCTATCTTTCCTGATC
>JACRLR010000008.1 GCA_016219645.1 Nitrospirota bacterium | reverse complement strand
CTCAGCCGCGTGCATCGAATCGCAGTCACTGTCTGTGCTCCAATAAATCGTCATGGCGCGTATTCTGATCATTACTGGTGAAGCCTCCGGCGACCTCCACGGAGCCAATCTGGCCAAGGCGCTCAGAGCCAAGGACCCTCAAGTCTCGTTGGCCGGGATCGGAGGGGCCGCGATGGAGGCGGCCGGTGTGCAATTGGTCTGCAAGATGGGGCAGTTCGACGTGATGGGGATGGTCGGGCCCTTGGTGTTGGTGGCGATCATGCGACGGTTTTTCTTCATGCGACGGTTGTTTCGATCCGAACCATGGGATGCGGTCATCTTTGTCGACAACCCCGGATTAAACTTACGGTACGCCTATTTTGCCAAGGGCGCTGGGTTGCGCGTGTTCTATTATGTTGCGCCGCAGATTTGGGCCTGGGGGGCCTGGCGGATGTACTGGATCAAGAAACGAGTCGATCAGGTGTTGGTCATTCTGCCTTTTGAAAAACCCCTCTATGACAACGCGGGTATGCGCTGCACATTTGTCGGCCATCCCATCTTGGATGCAGTCGAAGGATCCTACGATCGGACGGCGCTGCGCAGCAGATTTGGCTTCGCTCAGGATGAGCGGGTGATTGGCTTGTTGCCGGGGAGCCGCGCGCATGAGGTGCAGGCTCTGTTGCCGATCCTGATCAGAGCCGCAGAGCAATTGGCTCACCGGGCGCCAAAAACGAAGTTTATCTTGGCGCAGGCCTCCACAATTCAGGATAATCTGCTGCAGCCACTCTTGCGGCAAAGTTCGGTTCCTGTCACTCTGGTCAAAGAACAAGCCAGTGAAGTGATGGCCGTATCTGATGTGGTGCTCGTGGCGTCGGGGACAGCCACGCTGCAAGCAGCCGTCGTGGGCACTCCTATGGTGTTGATCTATCGAACATCGGAATTAGAATTTTGGATCGCGAGTTTCTTTCTCCGGGTCAAATGGATTGGACTGGTGAATTTGGTGGCAGGTCGATCCGTCGTGCCGGAGTTGTTGCAGGATGAGGCCACCGGCCAGCGGCTTTACGAGGAGGCGTTGCGGATCTTG
>JACRLR010000006.1 GCA_016219645.1 Nitrospirota bacterium | reverse complement strand
AGCTGAAAGACCTGCTTGGCCAAATCGATGCCCCTCCGTGTAAGCTGTGTCATGTGGACTCCCTCCTTGTGGTTTGTGGGTTCACACCGTGGTCCGGTGGAGCCCATGATATCCAAGTGGGGGAGTCCATCCCATTAGAAACAGACCGCCAGCAGCGTTCCCTGCCTCCGCCGAAGCGCTTCGCGCAGGCAGGTCGCATCGTTCAGACCCTCAACGTCCCCCAAGGGGTATGCCTCGACCCTTCACTCGCTGCGGCCTTGCTGGCTGCCTGTTTGAGCACCCTGCTAGGTGTTTTCGGGATGTCAATGATAATGAAGTGCGATCGTGTGTTCCGAAGTGGTCAACCGGTTTTTCGGTCTCTTGATAGAGGCCAAAATTGAGATGGGGTAGCAAATTTGCCATTGGAGACCCGCATTCTGAGTGGGGGGATGTCGGGTAAGGTAGAGGGGAGTGGGGGCACGTCCAAGAAGGGGGCCAGCGGGACCAAGTCGATCAGCACTATCGAGCAGAATGTACTGGATGCGCTGGTCTATCGCGGAATCATCAGTCAAGCTGACGTGCGGGCGGCGGTCGAAGAGTCAAAGGTCTGTCATCTGGACCTCGAGGCGGTGCTCCTCGACCGTTATCATGTTCCGAAACAGGCCTTGGGATCTGCTCTGAGCGACTTTTATCAATGCCCCTACCTGCCATATGACGAACGAACGGTCATCGATAGCGACTTGCTGAAAACACTCAACGTCGATTATCTCAAAAATAATCTCTGGTTGCCGATCGCCCGTCGAGGCTCGCTGATCGACGTGCTCACCAGCGATCCGCACGATCTCGATAAGGGTTGGGACGTGCGGCGCACATTTCCAGGCGTGACCATTCGCTATGCCGTGGGTCTGCGCCGGGACATCGAGCAGTTTCTGCAACTGGCGAGGGGCCAGGGAACCAGCGGGTCCATCGGGGCAATTCTCGGTGAGTTGATCAATGAAATCCAACTCGAGCCTGTCGGCGATCCGGTATCCGGTGGGATCGACGAGAACGATTCAGCCATTGTTCGGCTGACCAACCAAGTGATCGCCGAAGCAGACCGCCTCGGCGCGTCGGACATCCATATCGAACCCTATGCGGACCGTAAGGAGGTGACGGTGCGGCTCCGTATCGACGGCACCTGCTTCACCTATATGGGGATTCCAGCGGCTTATCGGCGTGCCGTTGTATCACGCATCAAAGTCATGGCCAACCTCGACATCGCTGAACGACGCAAGCCTCAAGACGGAAAAATTCGGTACCGATTGGGGAAGGATCGAGAGATCGAATTGCGCGTCGCGACCCTGCCAACTGCGGGACAAGACGAAGATGTCGTGCTGCGCCTCCTCACGGCCAAACGACCGATGCCGCTCGACTCGATGGAATTCACCCCTGCCACCTTGTCGGTCCTTCGAGCCATCGCGGAGAAACCCTATGGGATCATCTTGTGTGTCGGTCCGACCGGATCCGGCAAAACGACAACCCTGCACGCCATCCTCAAGCACATCAATACCGTCGAACGGAAAATCTGGACTGCCGAAGACCCTATTGAAATTACCCAGGACGGTCTCCGCCAAGTCCAGATCCACCCGAAGATTGGTCTCACCTTTGCGACCGCGATGAGGGCGTTCTTGCGCGCAGACCCTGACGTAATCATGATCGGCGAGATGCGGGACAAAGAAACAGCCGACATCGCCATAGAAGCCTCCCTGACCGGTCACTTGGTCCTCAGCACCCTCCATACGAACAGCGCGGTCGAAACGGTGACCCGGCTGTTGGATCTTGGGTGCGACTCGTTCAACTTTGCCGATGCAATGTTAGGAGTGCTTGCCCAGCGTCTATGCAAGAGGATTTGTACCCAGTGCAAAGAGGTCTATCATCCGACCAGAACGGAGTATGACGAACTGGTGCAGGGGTATGGGGCGCAAGAGTGGTCCACGCTCGACATCGAGTACAGTACCGAGTGGGGTCTGTACCGTGGACGAGGCTGTGAGGCCTGCAACAGAACCGGTTTCAAGGGGCGAATTCCCCTGCATGAATTGCTGCTTCCTTCGGAGGAGATAAAGCAGCTCATCCAGACTCGATCGAGAACTGCCGAGATGCTGACTCTTGCGATGAAAGAAGGAATGGTCACGCTCGTTCAAGATGGGGTCAGGAAAGTGCTCCAGGGAATGACCACCTACCGCCAAGTCAGGGCTGTGGCGATGAAGTGAGGAAAAGGTGTCAGTGTGCATTCAAGATCCTAGCGCAACAGGTGGTGAAAGACGTAGGCCGGACTCTGCCAGTTCAGAATTTTCCGTGGCCGATCGTTGAGCATCGTCTGCACCCGCTTGATCTCCCGCCGCGAGATGCGAGTGAACTGGGT
>JACRLR010000005.1 GCA_016219645.1 Nitrospirota bacterium | reverse complement strand
TCCGATCAGCGCAGCTTGTTCCATCGGCATGACGCGGAAGCCGTCCATCAACGCTTCAAGACCTTTCAACGGGTCGATCTCAGTCACGACCACGTCTGCGCCCATGCCCTTGGCCCGCATGGCGATCCCGCGCCCGCACCAACCATATCCGACGACGACGACGACGGACCCGCAGATCAGCCGGTTGGTGGCACGCACGATGCCATCCATGGTGGATTGCCCGGTGCCGTAGCGGTTATCAAACATATGTTTCGTGTCGGCATCATTGACGGAGATGACAGGGAACTTGAGGACCTTCTTTTCAGCCATGCTACGCAAACGGATCACACCCGTGGTGGTTTCTTCCGTGCCGCCGATCACATTCTTCAACAGTTCTTTTCGCTTGGAATGCAGATGTGAGACCACGTCAGCCCCGTCGTCCATGGTGACATGAGGGCGGTGCGCGATGGCGGATTCGATATGACGATAGTAGGTGGCATTGTCTTCGCCCTTGATGGCAAAGGTCGGAATGCCTTCATGTTGCACCAAGGCCGCAGCGACGTCATCCTGTGTGCTGAGTGGATTTGATGCGCAGAGACGAACATCGGCCCCGCCGGCTTTCAACGTGATGGCCAGATTCGCGGTTTCCGTCGTGACGTGCAGGCAGGCTGTGACCCGCACACCTTTCAGTGGCTGCTCTCGCTTGAATCGTTTGCGAATGAGGCGCAACACGGGCATCGTGGCTTCGGCCCATTCAACCTTTAACCGACCCTGGTCCGCTAGCTTGATATCTTTGACATCGTAATCCACGACACCCTCCTTCTCAGAAATGCTCATCGACAGCCGTCAATGGTTAATGGTTATCACGCGCCATCATGCAAAGGGGGACAGGTGGAGAACCTGTCCCCCTTTGCCGACATTCTACGCTTCGGACGCTTACAGCCCGGCGTCCTTGCGCAAGGCCTTTGTCTTATCGGTTTTCTCCCACGTAAACTCAGGCTCGGTGCGACCGAAGTGGCCATAGGCAGCGGTTTTTCGGAAGATCGGGCGCCTGAGTTTCAGGTGATCGATGATGCCCCGGGGAGTCATGGGGAAATGTTTGCGCACGAGCTTATCGAGAATATCGACCGACACCGTTTCAGTGCCCTTAGTGTCAACGAGGACAGACACCGGATCGGCAACCCCGATCGCGTAGGCCAGCTGCACTTCACACTTGCCGGCCAGGCCGGCGGCGACGAGATTCTTGGCGATATAGCGGGCCATATACGAGGCGGACCGGTCCACCTTTGTGGGATCCTTCCCCGAGAACGCGCCGCCGCCATGACTGCCGTGTCCGCCGTAGGTATCGACGATAATTTTCCGGCCTGTGAGACCGGTGTCGCCCATCGGGCCACCGACGACGAAACGGCCGGTGGGGTTAATGTGATGCTTCACGCTGGTTGGATCGTAGAGCCCTTTTGGCATCACGGGTTTAATGACCTTTTCCATGATCTCACGCTCAATCTGCTTGCTGGTGACGTCGGGGCTGTGTTGC
>JACRLR010000004.1 GCA_016219645.1 Nitrospirota bacterium | reverse complement strand
TCCGACGGCGGACCCGCCCGATGGTGTGTTTCGTGAACGTGCAGAGCGTGGAGCGGATGATCTTCTCCATCTTTAACCGGTTTAACCTGGAGTGGCGCCCGCGCACCCTTCGCCAATTTACACAAGTCGCGTGACATCACCACGAAAAGAGGGTCATTGACCTCTGCGACCACACATTCACTCACGGGCAGGTGGGGCTTTGGACGAAGTCCGACGCGGTCACCTATTTTGATGACCTTCGGTTCCAACCTCTGAAGTGAGCCGTCGGGCGCAACGCACAGACTCAATCGCTGTGATGACCTGCGGTTTGTTAGTTTGCTGCGGCTGACAATCGTTTGAGAAGCCATGAGGTTAGAGAGTCCTGCTACCGCATGGCTACCGAAATGACCGACGAGGAAGTGTCGAAGAAGCCCACACGCTATAAGACGCAGCACTAATTTGTCATTCTCCATCCGTTTTAATTGGGAGGGAAGCCCCCGGAGGGCCGAAGGCTTCCTCTGGAAGCGGCTCAGCGCTTTAAGGCATGAGTCGCCATCCAGTCCTTGGCTTCACGCGCCACAGTGAGCAATGCCTCAAGGTCGTTGAGACCGAATGAGGTGCCATTGCGCCATTCTCCGGATTGATCCGTCCCTTCTCGCTGACATGCTCCCAGATCGTCGCTTTGATGTTGCCACATCACAGCGTGTTGGCCGTTTGTGTGGATGATGTGTTTGTAGCCATCTTGTGTCCTCCTTGGTTGAAATGAAGTTGGCTCTCTCACAGGAAGAGGAGAGCCAACGCACAGTTCACGAAGGAAACGCAAGCCAGGATTATTCATGAATGCCGTCGCGAGGCGTTCGAGACCGAAGCCCGCCGGGGCTTCTCGCAAGCAAGGCCGACGCAGGCGTACTGTCAGTCCGTCGAGGAGGCCGAACGAGAAAAGCCCCGCCGGGCGAGAGGATCGAATGACATAGCAGGTATTCATGAATAGTCCGGGCTCGGCAGAGGACGTTGCCGGCGTGCCGGAGAGGGATAAGCGGCGGGAGTGACAGTCTTACTGGCGCGAGCGGTGCGCCTCGCAGGTGCTAGCCGGTCGGCCGCTGCCGGGCCTGGCTACGACAACAAACCCGTGAGTCGGGATGGAAACCGAAGAGACAAGCAGGAATGAGATCACATGGAACGATTCAGCGGTTGGATCAACGACCTTCGATTCGCAGGCCGTGGCCGTAGGGATTCGTGGGACTGCTGAGACTATAGCGATTCCCGGCGCCGAAGGAATTGTTGATTGAGTCCGGCGAGAACGGAGAGCCGAAACTGGTCTATCTCGTTGATCTGGTCCATTTGGTCGGTCTTGTTGACCTGAACGGAAAATCAAGCAAAGGGACCAGAGAGACCAGAGAAACCAGACAGACCGAATAGACCAAATGAACCAGACAGACCAACGGGATTCGCACTCAACTCGCCGAGATCTTCCGCGTGGACGGGGAGAGGCAGTGTCAGCATCAGGAGCAACAGGAGGAAGAGAACCGGCATCGCTAGCCTCTTTACTGAGCCTGAGCCTTAACCTCAGCCTCAACCTTCCCCTCCACCGCCAGCCTGCTCCCTGCCTGAGTTCAGCGTCAGCGTGGCCACCGCTGCCGGAAAAAGGCTGAATGCCCCCTTTAGTTCTGCACGATTTATCGTTCCTTGCGGACCCGAGCCAATTCTTCCTGGTAGACATCCCTTACCCTACGAAGAAGTGTTTCACGGGCCAAGTCAGATACTGGTTGCTCTACGTATCCTTCTTCTAGCCGCTTGGGTGCTTCAATAAGTCCATGCTCTGGTCTGTTTACGATGTGTAGAACGTGCGGGACTCTAATGGTTGGACCGTCTTTTTCTTGAGAAATCGTGATCCCTTTGAGCGTCGCTCCACGATGAGCTATTAGGGACACCTCTCTCTTTTTCTTTCTTTGCCATAGAGGGGGATCAAAGCTAACTTGAGCAGCCTGGATGTCATGGTCCGACAACATTCGCCTTCTCCGATCGCTGATCCATTGTTTCAATCACACTGATCGCCGAGTTCTTCGATGCTGTTCATCATGATGGACATTGCAAAGAGTATCGAGATTGTTGAGTGTGTTTCCACCCCTATCCTTATGATGCTGTTTGTGGTGGAGCTCCAGCATCTTTCTGGGATCGTCCGGTGAAAGCATGCCCCTGTGCCAGCCACATTCGACACATCTGAACCCGTCTCGTTCCAAGACCGCAACCCGAATAGAATCGGGTATTGAGCGATCGTGTTCGTACGCCTGCCGGTCTTCTTCCAGAACATATACGCCAATAGCCAAATCCTCGCGTCCGCTATTTTTGGTGACGATGGGCCAACCTTGTTCCGTCCGCAACTCACGAACGCGACGGGCCCATTCTTTCCTGTCCTTGGCCAGATATTTGAGCTCTTCTCCTGTTATCTCTTGGCCGACGTTCTTGCGGAAGTAGTCGATGATTCTTCTCGTCACCGAGGCGTTCTTTTTTCTGATATCGTTTAGCACATGCCAACGGTGGGCGGCAGTCCAGGGTGAGTCACGGCACCAACAAGTCAAAATCCATGGTTCCAATTCTCCTGCCTACTCAAGCATCGTGGCATTCCTCTGTCTCAGCCTCAAAGTGCCAGCTGGCCATTTCCAAACTGGCATGGAACTTCAGCCCCAATTCAGGCTGCATGAATGCTGCATGCATAAGATCTGTTAGGACATCGGTCAAGTTGGCGCTTGGATCATAGGGATCACCGAATTGGAGTGCGTATCTCTCAAGAATTTCTTTCCCACGTTCCGCTCGCTCTTCGTTGGTTGGCATATGCCCCTCCATGTAAATGTAAACTTGTTAGCTGTTTGTCCTTTGAAAGCGGCTCATTGTTGAAGAAGTTAACAAGAGGCCTCGTGAGAATACCAGCTACGCTTCATGAAATTATTAAAGAGATATTTTCTCTTTTCGAAGCCCAACTTAGCCTAGGCAGTTCCGAAGGGAGGGGAGTGCGGGGAAAGCACTTCCTGGGGGATGGTGGAAAAGAGCGCGCGCGGGATGAGCGTCACCTGGCAAAAGAGACTCCATCCCAATAAGTCGGCGCCCAATTACTTTTACTGCCCCCTAAGAACACTGAATTCTTGAAACAGACGAACCGGGAGGGACACTCCGAATCTCCATTCGATTGACATCGGTTTTTCTCCTTCTGCCTTTTCGATCGTTACTGGACCACAAGCCTGATAGGGATCCCCTTTACCTCGGCGGACGAAGAGTTGGAATGACCAGCCGTTGTCGGGACTCTCAAGGTAACGCCGACCGGCTGGCGTATCAGGTCCGGCTGAATTCTGGCTCTGCCAGTGAAAGCGTTCTGTGCTGATGGCGTAGTCACGGTAAGCAATGCGGTCATGGAAACCCTCTGACTTATCAAGCGTGACAAAAAGTAGTTCAACCTTCCGATTTGGCAGTGCGAGCACCCCGGCTTGAAAGGGAGTTCTCCGCTCTGCGGTCAGCCAACCGACTGCAGTCAGGATTTCACGAATGCCGTAGCTTGCGTGAAGGCACAATGGGACGTCGGTTAGCCCCGGCACTGGGCGAAAGCGCAGGTTGCTTCTTGCCTGGAGAACTCCACCTAGTTCGCCAAGTTCAGTATAGATTTCTGGCGTCTGCGAGAGTCGGGCGAGGAATGCTTCTCCACCGCCTGTTTGGTGATGTTGTCCGTCCACCTGATATACGAGCATTTGGAGTCGGCAACGCTCGCGGTCGGTGAGGGTTTGGTAGTGCACGGCGGGCTCGCTGATGCGCATGAGAAGGTGTATTTGTTCAGGGTCGTTATAGTGCAACAAGTCTGGGAAGCGGTGGCCAAAATATTCGTCCTCCGGACCTTCAGTCGTGGACAACAGGCCAGCGTCGCGTCGTAAAGCGGTCCACCTGCTACGGCCTTGGCTACGATATAGTTCATCTAGTTGCACAGCTTGCTCATGCAGGAATTCTGCAAGTCGAATAGTCGCTCGTCCGCGTAATGCAACATAGGTCTGAAGCTCACTGCGGAGCCGCCGCCACGATTGGTTCATGGCTGTCCGCAGGCTCCGGAGGATTTGCTCTTTAGTCAATTGCTGCAGCTGAATATGGCAGCCTGCAGGAAGGGAACTGAATCCCTTGTCCACCGCATCAATCATCTGGCTGCGCGAAAGACCGCTAATTGTTGAAATCAGACGGTCAAACCGAAAATCTGCACGGTATCGGCCGACAAAGTCCAAAACAAGGCAGCTTTGTTTGCCTTCATGAAGGCGAAGGCCACGTCCTATCTGCTGTTGAAAGAGCACGGGGCTTTGTGTAGGACGCAACAGAAGCAGCGTGTCAACCGAAGGCAGGTCAACGCCTTCATTGTAAAGATCACAAGTTACAAGCGCGCACAGTTCCCCCCGCGCTAAACGTGCTGGTGCTTGGCGACGAACATCTGCATCCGTCGAGCCAACTATGCAGAGCGAAGGCAGCCCAGCTTGGTTGAACTTCCGCGTCATGAACTCAGCGTGTGCCACGGTCACGCAAAAGACGAGCGCTTTGCTTCGTTTTGGGTCGCCAGTCAGTCGCCTCCATTCGTCGATAACGAGTCTTGCGCGGGTGTCGTTTCCTGTCACAAGGTTGTCGATGGCCTCTCGTTCACCAGGTTTGTCCCAAGGCACTACAGAGAAATCGGTGTCATCATCGCAGCCGTAATACTCGAACGGGCTGAGCAGTTGGAGGTCGAGCGCATGCCAGAGGCGTAACTCGACGGCAGGCGAGCCATCGGGACGATTGTCGAAGTAAGGGAAGATTGGTTTTCCATCTGAACGTTCCGGTGTAGCAGTGAGACCAAGCAAAATCTTGGGGTGAACCGCTTTCACGAACGCATCGAAGCGGTCCGCCGCCAGCCGGTGACATTCATCGACAACGACTGTGTGCCAATAATTGGGGCCGCATCTTTCTACGAGGTCGCGCGCGCAAACACTGTTGATGGTGGCGAATATGTGGTCGAAGCTCTGGAGTTCAGAACCATCAGCCATCATTTCACCAAAGGAGTGGTCGCGCAGTACCTCGCGATAGGTTCGCCGAGCTTGTGCCAGAATTTCTTTACGGTGCGCAATGAATAGTAAACGGGGGCGTCCACCGACAGCTTGGCATGCATCACGGTAATCAAACGCCGCAACCACGGTTTTTCCTGTGCCTGTCGCTGCAACAACAAGATTGCGAAACCTACCATGCACTCGCTCAAGCGTGAGTTGCTCCAGCATGTCCTTCTGATAGTCCTTCGGCTCAAGGTCGAAGAATGTCGTTGTAGCAGAAATCTGGTCGCCTGCCTCCCGCTTCAGGGCTCGAGACAACTCAGAGCGGTGCTCAGGATTTGCAGCATCGTAATGCTGGAACTCACTGTCATTCCAGAGAGTCTCGAAGTGCGCCTGCGCGCGAGTAAATAGTCCAGCCTGCCCTTCTTCCGTGAATTTGACTGTCCACTCCAGCCCACCAAGCAGTGCCGCACCTGATAGATTTGCACTGCCGACGTAGGCCGAGCCAAACCTCGTTTTGCGATGAAAAATCCATGCTTTTGCATGAAGACGTGTCCGTCTGCCATCGAGCGAAACCTTGATTTCGCAGCCCGGCAGGCGCGCGAAAAAATCTAGAGCTTCCATCTCAGTCGCACCAGTATAGGTGGTGGTGAGGATTCGCAGTCGCGTTCGTGGTTGGCCCGCAGCACTCACAGCTGTGGCCGTTTGGAGAATGTCGAACAACTTTCGGACGCCCGCCACGGTGATAAAGCTGACTACGATGTCCACTTGGTCGCAGCAGGCAATCTCACGGCGAAGTTCTGTCAGAAGAGATGGGGAACCTTTGCCCGCAGTAAAAAGCCAAGGAATAGCGAGCCCAGTCTCTGGAGCTTCCGTTGCAGCTCCGATGCTATGTACTGCTCGGAGTATCTGAGGCGGCTCCACCAGCAGGTCCACGCTTCCCGCCTCCTGCTGTCTGAGGTGAACCAGCAGTGCGTTGACGAGAGCGAGCTGTCGTTTTGCTTTCTCAGCTCCATATCCGTCGAGTTCGTCGAGCAGAAGTGTCATCTGCTTGGCGAGAGCGTCCGCGATTCGCTCTGGTACTTCTTCCGAAGGCAGTGATGAAAGCGTGCGGCAAGATGGATCTCGAAGGCCAGCTATTAACTGCGCCACCGATTCAGTAACGAACTTGTCGTAGAGCCCATCAGGTAGTTGCATTACTCTAGCGGTATTGCTGAAAGCTCAAGTGCGGCGGGGGGCACTTGAGTATGTTGCCGTCAAAAGATTCGTTCTCGCTCTAGACTTCCAGGGAAAATACGAGAGCGGGGCTTGCGATCATAAATTCATTCGGAGCCGCAGCCTTCCCAGATTGTTTTACCCAAGACAACCCCAGACAAACTAGGTTTCCACTCAGCTATTGCCACCGCAGGATACCCTTTTCTCCCTGAGAAAGCACCCCAACTTGGGAGCGCGTGGCTCTGGAAAGGGAATCTTTCATCCCCGTCACTTACGTTCAAACCTGCCGGGATTGACACGTAGAGCACGCTCGTTTTGCGCAATTTATCCAGTTTGCAAGCTCGTTAGTTAGCCAAACTTCTGCTCGCCCTTCTTACGTAACAGTAAGAATTTCTATCCGCGTGGGCCATAGTTACATTCCCTTCGGCTTGCTTCTGACCGTTGTCACTAACTGTCCTAAGCAGGGGTACTTCCCACCATCATCTCACACCGGTATGGTCAGCCCTGTGCTGAGCTACACCGGAAGAAAGGACTGGGCATGAAGCAGGAGTTGCTCACGGTGAAGGAATTGGCGGCGGAACTCCGGATGAGCCCCAAGTCGATCCAGCGGGCCTAACAGAGGCAGATGGCGAGAAGAGCGGGACGAGCGAGACGGGGGGCTGGTCTATTTGGTCTGTCTGGTTCGCCGACCGGACCAACGAAAAGAACAAAACAAACCAAAGAAACCAGATGAACAAGCGAGACGAGCTCGCCGATGCTACGGGAAAGGTCATGGAGCAAGAGGGAGCCGACGGGTGGGATGGGGGAACGTTTAGCGACTGCCAGCCTTGATCTCGTAGGTCGGAATCGGCGTTCCAGTCACACGAGCATAGAGGACAGCGGGATCGAGATCGGCTCCGTTCGGCCAATAGATGGTGCCGAGGTCCGGATGCACGCGAAGTTCTCGGAAGCGATTAAGGTCTTTGAGAGGGGCAAAGACGCCCTCAAACCGCATGCTGGCTGAGAGATCAAGTTCGCCCACTACTCCATCTTCAAATCGGAGGCGGACTTGGTAGCCTTCCAGCGCAGTGGCTTCAACAATATCTTTCAGCATTCGCCTTATTCCAACGGCTTGATCTTCTTGAGCGGTGCCCGTTGCTCAGCTAGCATTGTTCAGGCATTCCTCACCTTTCGGAGCGGTTTGTTGCCGCCGAAGGATACGCTTTTCATGATGGGAAATCACTCCGCTCTTTAAGGAAGTTCTGAGTTATGAGTTCTGGGTTTTGAGCTGTCTGGTTTGCGGCCACGCGAGACAGGGGGATGGTCTATCTGGTCTATCCGGTCTGTCTCGTCTATTCGGTCTATCTTGTTGGCCGGACTGGAAAACCAACCAGAAAAACCAAAGAGACCAGATAGACCTCATGAACAAGACAGACGAGTCCTACGCAGCTCTGGAGGCGGCCTTTTCTAAGAGCTCATGAATCAGTGACTGATAGGGCTTCCCTTGCTTGGCAGCCATCTTTCGAAGCTGGTTCAACAGCCGCGGCGAGAGACGAATGGCGATCAACTGCTTCGCCATGCCGGTTGCCGGTCTGCCAACCCGATGCATGCGCCTCAATTGTGCGTCAGTCGCTTCAGGAATGTCGGAGAAATCAATTTGCGAGTCGGGTATATGCTTGACGTTCCTTCCGGCTCGCTTGCCTGGCGCTGATAATCCGGATCGTGTCTTTTTCATGTTCTGTCCTTCGTATCGCATAGACCACGAAAAGAATTCGCTCTGTCGATGATCGCCCTATGCGCTGTCGCCGACGTTCATGCGTCGAGTGTTCTATGTCTTCCCCGTCCAGCGCATCGGAGTCGGCAAAGATTGTGGTCGCCTCTTCGAACGGAATCCCATGTTTCTCGAAGTTCGCAATGGCCTTCGGAATGTCCCACGTAAACACAGTGACGTATATACACTAATTGCCCGGATGTCACAAGGCTGAGGCAGAGCGACTGATGAACCGTGCGTCCGCTCTTCTCCCTTGAGGGCCGGCTAGATCCCCCCCCACTGACGGTTCAAGGATCCGGACGCGAGACGGGCGAGATGAGCGGGAGTGGTGGGACGTGGGGGATGGTCTGTCTGGTCTGTCTGATCTATCTCGTTTGTCTGGTTGGCCGGATGGAGAAACGAAAAGAACGAAATAAACCAAAGAAACCAGATGAACCAGATGAACAAGGAAGACGAACGACGTCGGGCGAGGCGAAGATCGGCTACCTGGTGACGAGATGGGTTGTGCGTAACAATGGCTTCGAACTGGTGAGCCGGCTGGGACTCGAACCCAGGGCCCTCGCCTTAAAAGGGCGATGCTCTACCAACTGAGCTACCGGCTCACCGAGCGGAAGGGGTGAATAATACCACTGACGATTGGTCTATGCCTAGGAGGCAGCATACGAAGAACGTTTTTTTGGTTCATTTGGTTCATTCGGTTGGGATGGTTCAACCAAATAAACCAAACAAACCAATTACACGAGACAGACCTGTCCGCAGCGTCGTTCGTTTCCGGATCCGGACGTTTCACGTTTAACGATTCACGATTCACGATTCACGAACGCCGGGAGCGGATCTTGAGCGGGTTGCGCAGAATGATGGTTTCGCTACGCTTCGAGCCGGTGGAGATCATATCGATAGGACATTCGGAGATGTCCTCAAGGAATTCGAGATAGCGTTTGGCTTCCGCGGGAAGCTGTTTATAGGTAGACGCGCCGGTGGTCGTGCCGGACCATCCCTTGAATGTTTTGTACAGAGGCTCACAGTCTGTCAGCGCCTGGAGATCGGCAGGCATGTCTCGATAGAGCTTTCCCTGATATCGATAGCCGGTGCAGACCTTGAGTTCCTTGCAACCATCGAGCACGTCCAGTTTCGTGACGGCCAGTGAGGTGAGTCCATTGACTTTAGTGGCGTATCGCGCCACGACGCCATCGAACCAGCCGCAACGGCGCGCCCGTCCCGTTGTCGACCCAAACTCTTTTCCTCGTGCTTGAAGTCCCTCTCCCACCGGACCGGTCAGCTCCGTGGGGAATGGCCCGCTGCCGACACGAGTCGTGTAGGCTTTGACAACCCCGAGCACCGCGTCGATCTTGGTCGGTCCCACGCCCGTTCCTGTTGAGGCGCCACCGGCCGTTGCACTCGACGAGGTCACGTAGGGATAGGTGCCGAAGTCGACATCCAAGTGTGTCCCCTGCGCCCCTTCGAACAAGACGGTCTTCCCCCGGTCGATCATCTTATTCACGAGCATGGCGGCATCGACAATATGGCTCTTCAGCCGATCGGCATAGCCAATATACTGCCGGAACACTTTGTCGACCTCGAAACGGTCCAGTTTGTAGAGTTGTTCGAGAAACCAGTTGATCTCGACGACATTCTCTTCGAGTTTGGCGCGAAAGGCTTTCGGATTGAGCAGATCTCCCATTCGGATACCGACCCGCGACATCTTATCCGCGTAGGCCGGGCCAATTCCCCGCCCCGTCGTTCCGATCCGGCGAGAGCCTTTGGACTGTTCAGCCGCTTTGTCGATCGCTTTATGATAGGGCAAAATGAGATGGGCACGCTGACTCACGACAAAATTCTTTCCGATCTTCACGCCTTGAGTCTGGAGATGATCCAGCTCCTCAATCAACGAGGCCGGGTCCACGACCACTCCGTTCCCGATGACACAGAGCGTTCCGCGATAGAGGATGCCAGAGGGAATAAGGTGAAACACGAAGGTGCCCCGATCGTTGATCACCGTGTGACCCGCGTTGGACCCACCCTGGTAGCGAACCACCGCATCGACGTCGCTGGCTAAGATATCGACGATCTTGCCCTTGCCTTCGTCGCCCCACTGCGCCCCGATGACTACGAGATTTCCCATCACCTGACATGCTCCCAATAAAAAGCCCTGGCTGGACTCATGGCCAGGGCCGGAGCGGTATGGTAGGGACGCTTCTAATGTTTGTCAAGAAGCGTGAGGGGGTGGGCAACCATCCTTCTTGCTCGCAGAGCCCCCACAATGAAGCGGTGGTCGCTCGATGCGCGCAGTGAAGGACGGTTTGCCCACCCCCTAAGGAGAGGGAGGAGAATCAGAAGGACATCGTTCGAAGCGCGCAATCGAGGATCGACCAGGCCACCCTTGAAAACGAAATGGGAAATTGGAAAGACGCGAGCACAGAAGATCATCCGGCTCCATCCCCTCCCAGTTTCTTGACTGCCGCGCGAGGGCCGTGTTAGCATAATCGCTGTTTCACAAGGATTTTCGCGTATTTCCAAGTCAATCGATGTGGGGCTGTAGCGCAGTTGGGAGCGCGCGTGAATGGCATTCACGAGGTCGCCGGTTCAATCCCGGCCAGCTCCACCAAATTTCAACAGTGGGCAGGAGGCGAGCGGCAAGGGGCTACAGGTAAGAGCAATTTTCGGATTTGGCTCCTGGTCTCACGCCGAACTGGTCTCTTCAATTCCTCCCCTCTAGCCTCGTACCGCTAGCCCCTAGCCTATCCGGGAATACATGCTCCAAATCGAGTCGGTCTATAAACAATATTCCACAAGGATTCTGCTTGAAGGCGCAACGGCACATCTCCGTCCCGGTTCGCGGGTCGGTTTAGTGGGGCCCAATGGCGCAGGCAAGACCACGCTCTTTCGCATGATCCTTGAAGAAGAGTCGCCGGACAAGGGCAAGATTCGCAAACGTCCCCGTCTCCGCATCGGCTATCTCCCGCAGGAACTCGAAACCATCACGGGGAAAACCGTGCTGGACGCCACCCATCGCGATCTCTATCCGGAACATGAAGCCGAACGGATCCTCATGGGGTTGGGATTTTCGGAAATCGACTTTAGCCGTGAGATCGAAAAGCTCTCCGGCGGCTACCGAATGCGTGTCGCCCTCGCGCATCTGCTGTTGACGAATCCCGATGTCCTCATGCTCGATGAGCCGACCAATCACTTGGACAAACCGACGCAGCGCTGGTTCGAGCAATTCCTCTTGAACTCGGAGATGACGCTGTTGATCATCAGCCACGATACGGACTTTCTGGATCGTGTCGTCACCCATATCTGGGATCTCCGCCACCACAAGATCGAGGAATATCGCGGCAACTATACGTCGTTCAAAAAACTCCGCGCCGAGCGGGACGCGCAACGGGAAGCGGCTGCGGGGCGCCAGGCCAAAGAGGTCGCGCGGGTCCAAACCTTTGTGGATCGCTTCCGCTATCAGGCGAACAAGGCCAGCCAGGTCCAATCGCGCATCAAGCAGCTTGAGAAGGTCAAGATGATTGAGATCAAGCGCGACCCCAAGCGGGTGAAGTTCAAATTTCCCCTCCCGGCAGCGAGTGGCCGACAGGTACTGGAGATCCAGGGCGGAGCGAAACGCTATGGGGAAAAAGTCGTGTATGAACGGGTCGATTGTTCGATCGAACGGGGCCAACGAGTGGCGCTGGTGGGAGAAAACGGCGCGGGGAAAAGCACCCTGCTCAAGATGCTGGCCGGAGTGTTGGACCTGGACAAGGGTTCCAGAACGGTCGGCCATGGTGTCACGCTGCATTACTTCGCCCAACACCAGGCAGAGACCCTGAACCCTGAACATACCATTCTCGATTCTCTTTCAGAAATCTCCAGCCAGGCGGAGACGAATTTCCTCAGAGGAATCGCCGGAGCCTTTTTGTTCACCGGTGACGATCAAAAGAAGCCGATCAAGGCGCTGAGCGGAGGGGAACGCAACCGCGTCGCGCTCGCACGGATGTTGGTCGAACCAGCCAATACCCTGTTGCTCGACGAGCCGACCAACCATCTCGACCCTGCTTCGGTCGATATGCTCACCGATGCGCTCTCGGACTTCCCCGGTACGATCGTCTTCATTTCCCACGACCCCACCTTTCTGACCAGAGTCTGTACGCGCGTCATTGAAATCGAAGAGGGCAAGGCCCGCAGCTTTTCCGGCGACTACGAGTACTATTTGTGGAAGAAGGCGCAGGAGCTCGAATCCATCAAGGAATCGAGTGACGACCTGAAGGCAGCAGGGCTCGGGAAGACTGTCGCGCCGACCAGGGCAATGGCCTCGCAGGCTTCCGCCAAGTCCTCAGCAGGAGATCGTCGGGATTTGAACAAGACACAGGCTCGCCTGGAGAAACAGGTGGCGCGGGCCGAAGCCGAGATCGACGAGTATGAAACGAAAATCAAGGCGCGGGATCTCGAACTGGCCGACCCGGCACTCTACAAAAATGAATCCACCAAATGGAGCGCTCTACAAATAGAATACGACGGGTGGAAGAAGGATCTGGCGCGGCTCACGACCAAGTGGGAAGCACTCTCCGCTGAACTGGAAGACGTGAAACAAAAGCTGGCGGCGTTCGCGTAGCGAGACTGGTCTGTCTGGTCTACTCGGTCTGTCTCGTCTGTTTGGCCTAACGAAACTAACCAGATAAACCAGATAGACCGAACAGACCAAATAGACCAGACAGACTGACGGGCTTTTTCAGCTGTCCGCTACAGGGAGGACTTGACCGTTTCTTCGAGGTAGTAATAGAGCCAGCGGTTCTTCTCTTTCGTCACCAACTCATCCCAGACCACACCGATCAGAAACCCCTTCTCCCACGACTTTGCCCAGGCGACTTTCCCTTCGAGCTTTTCCATCTGCTCCACGCGATCCGAATCGAGAAACGCCAGCGACACGGTCACCGGCTCGGCCATCGCCAACTTTTCTTTCGTGTGCAACCCCGCGCCGACTCGATTGACGTTGTCCAACACGGCCGTGATTGCCTTGGCTCCGCTCTTGGGGGAAATGAGCGCAGAACCGACCAGTGTCGCCCGCACGAACTTGCGCCGTTCGTTCGTCGCTGCTATCGGTACCGGCGGTTTCGGGCTCTGCCGCTTCACGAGACTAAGTATAACCGATTAGAAAACTTTGTCCACCACCCTTTCACGCTATTTTCTAGGTATTTTTAGGCCGGTAATATCGACGGCCCTTGAGCGATTCCGGGAGATGCTCCTGCACCCCGGCCCGGGGATCGTCGTGGACATAGCGGTAGCCCTTTCCATAGCCGAGCCCCCTCATCAGCGAGGTCACGGCATTGCGTAAATGGAGCGGAACTCCAAGATTTCCATGGGTTTTTGCGTCTTCCATGGCCTCAAGCAGTCCGATATAGGAGGCATTATCCTTGTGTCTGGTCGCAAGATAGGTCGTCCCCTGGGCCAGGTTGATTTGGGCTTCCGGGAGCCCCACAAACTGCACGGCTTGAGCCACCGCTGCCGCAACCACCAGCCCCATCGGATCGGCATTCCCCACGTCTTCGGACGCAAAAATAACCAGGCGTCTGGCGATAAACTTCGGATCCTCCCCCCCTTCCAACATACGGGCCAGCCAGTAGAGAGCGCCGTCCGGATCCGAATCCCGGAGGCTCTTAATGTAGGCGGAGATGATGTTGTAATGTTCTTCCCCTGACTTGTCGTACCGGATCGATTTTTTTATCAGCGCCGCTTCGAGCGCCGCTCCATCGATCAGACGAATCCCGTCTGATCCGACCGGTTGCTGCCTCACCACAAAATCCAGCGCGGTAAGGAGCGCCCTTGCATCGCCGTTTCCATAACCGATCAGTCGTTGTCTGGCATCGGATGACAGATGGACATGCCACTTTCCCAGCCCGCTTGCAGAGTCCGCGAGCGCCCGGTCAAGAATATGTCCCAGGGCCTCATCCGAAAGGGGCTTCAGCACAATGACCAAAGAACGGGACAGGAGGGGTGAGATCACTTCGAATGAAGGATTTTCCGTGGTCGCGCCAACCAGGATAATCGTTCCCCGCTCGACGTGAGGCAGGAAGGCATCCTGTTGCGCCTTGTTGAAGCGGTGGATCTCGTCGACGAACAGGATCGTCCGTTGGCCCTTGATCGCCTGACGTTGCTCTGCTGTCTTGATGATCGCGCGCAGCTCTGGAACACCCCCTGTGACCGCCGAGAATGGCACGAACTGCGCCTTCGTGTGGCGCGCAATGAGATGAGCCAGCGTGGTCTTGCCCGAGCCGGGCGGCCCCCAGAAAATGACGGAGGAGAGTTGGTCCGCTTCGATGGCCCGCCGCAAAGGACGATCCGGCGCCGTGATCTCCTCTTGCCCGACGAAGTCCGAAAACTCGTTCGGCCGCAGACGCTCAGCCAAGGGAGCTTCAAGGGATTTCTCTTCCCCTGGAGCCCCAAACAAATCGGGAGTCTGATCGTGTGACGGCGTCATAACGTTCTCAATGATGGCGCGAATTGTATACGCCGGGCCGCATGATCGCAAACGGCCCCTTGACCATCACCGATTCGGATGGTACGAACAGCGGCGAACATGAGCAGCCTGTACGCCCAGATCAACGGTCTCACCATTGCCTACAGCGACCAGGGAACGGGCATCCCTCTCGTCTTTCTCCATGCCTTTCCTCTGAACCGGACCATGTGGGCGCAACAGGCAGAAGCCCTATCCGCTCGATTCCGGATTATCACAATCGATTTGCGCGGGCACGGTGAGTCAGACGCACCGCTCTGGCACTATACCCTCGACCAATCAGCAGACGATGTGCGCGCGCTGCTGGACCACCTTGGAATCCGACAGGCCCTCTTCGTGGGGCTCTCGATGGGTGGCTACATCCTCTTTGCGTTCTATCGGAAGTATGCGGTGCGCGTGAAAGGCATGATCCTGGCTGACACGAGGGCTCAGGCAGACACAGAAGAAGGAAGAGGCGGGCGCTTTCAGATGGCTCAGACAGCTTATACAAAAGGACCGTCAGCCATTGCAGACATCATGATTCCAAAACTCCTCAGCCCCGCAACCATTCAGACAAGGCCGGAGATCGTTCAGAAAGTCCGCAGCATGATCGAGGGCAACCAGGTCAGCGGTATTGCAGGAGACTTGATGGCCATGGCAGAGCGGCCGGATTCAGTCCCCCTCCTGCCCCAGATCTCCTGCCCCACCCAGATCATCGTCGGCGAACTGGACCAAGCTACTCCACCCTCTGACGCGAACCTCATGGCAGAGAAGATCCCAGGTGCCCGCTTGGCCATCATCCCAGCAGCCGCACACCTGGCCAATATCGAACAACCAGAAGTCTTCAACGAGATCGTCGGCTCCTTTGCCTCAGAACTCCAATAGACAGAGCGCCGACAGGACGGACTTACGGGAGAGGTTCATGCACTGAGAAGTGTCTAGCAGTTTCTTGGGCAACTCATATCTTGAAGGAAATGGGAGAGACCATGCAGGATGTTCAAAAAGTTCTCCAGCAAGGCCGCAGCGAGTGAAGGTCCGAGGCGTACCCTTAGGGGTACGTTGAGGATCTGAACGATGCGAGAACGCAGCTGGGGGACTTTTTCAACGTCCTGCTAGTCGGAGTCGCCTACGCTGCCTCGTCGTATGAGCTTCAGGAACTCCAGCCTCGTTTGCGGCTGACTGCGGAAGGCGCCTAACATGGAGCTGCTGACTGCAACGGTGTTCTGCTTTTCGACGCCTCGCATCATCATGCAGAGATGCCGCGCTTCGACGACCACACCGACTCCATGCGCATTGAGCTTCGATCTCAGAGTTTCAGCGATTTGGACGGTGAGTCGTTCCTGGACTTGCAGCCGGCGCGCAAAGACGTCCACGATGCGTGGGATCTTGCTGAGTCCCACCACTTTCTTATTCGGCAGGTACCCGACATGGACTCTGCCATAAAACGGCAGCAGGTGATGTTCACACATGCTGAAGAAATCGATGTCCTTCACGATCACCATCTCGTCGTACTCGATCGGGAACAGTGCACCGTTCAGGAGATGATCGATGTCGCGGTGATAGCCCTGGGTCATGAAGGCGAGGGCCTTGGCGACCCGCTCCGGAGTCTTGAGCAGCCCGTTCCGACCCGGCTTTTCTCCGAGGGCGAGCAACATTTCTGTGACCAGAGATTGCAGCACATCCAGATCCGCCGGCCTGCTAATCCCGCTGGCATCATCGACCTGCTGCCGACCCCGCCGTTTGATTCCCTGCTTAGCCATGCTGCCCCCCTCTATACCAAAATGCTTAATGTTGAATGATGAATTTTGAATGTGGAATGTTGGGAAATCATCACATCGTCAGACATCCTTCCGATTCCGACGATTCACCATTCAACATTTATCATTCACCATTCTCGATGCCCCCGCATACTCGAAGTAGTTGTCGCGTGTTTCAATCAGGCCGACCTTCTCCAGTTGCCCGGTGGGAAAGCATTTCACTAAGAGATCCCAGATCAGCAACACGAGGTTTTCACCCGTCGTCGTGCGTTCGGCAAATTCAGGGTCTTGATTGAGATCGTGATGGTCGAATCGCCTGACCACCTGGTCGACCACGATCCGATCCAGCCGGTCGAAGTCCAGACCTCCCCCTGTCGTGGCCGAACCCGTGCTCTTCACGGTCACCAACACGACATAATTATGGCCGTGCCCGTTGGGATTATTGCACTTCCCGAAGGCAGCCAGATTTTCCTCCGGAGTTAGATGATCCGTGTGCAGCCGATGAGCTGCGCAGAATCGATATCGTCTCGTAATGCTCACCTGTGCCATCGTAGGTTCCGTTCACATCCGGCACAATAAAAAAAGCCAGGACCGGCCTTTGTATCCGGCCGATCCTGGCTCTCCTCGTCATACTTTCAACTGGCCAGCTCGGGCCACTTCGGCGCCAACTTCTCAGGCGGTGAAGGAGCTGCCGCAACCACAAGTGGTCTTGGCTTGCGGGTTCTTGATCGAGAACCCGGACCCTTGGAGGCTGTCCACGTAATCGACTTCTGCCCCCTGAAGGAGCGGTGCACTCTGCGAATCCATGATGACCTTGACGTCGCCCTTTTCAACGACAGTGTCGTCGTCGGCCATCTTCGACTCGAACGCCATCCCGTATTGATACCCGTGACAGCCGCCGCCTTTCACGTAGACCCGCAGGCCGACGATGTCTTTTTCATCCGCCATCAATTCCTTGATCTTCTGCTCTGCAATCGCTGTGATTGTAACCATCGTGCTCCTCCTCCAGTGACCAAGCTGTTCTTCGAAGACCTGCTTGGAATAATTTAGTGTAACACCTCTTTACTGAATTTCAATACCCTGCGACTCCGACTGCGGAATTGTGGGAGCAACCCACTTGCCCTCCGGCACCAGCACAACCACATCTCCACGCACCTTAGCCTGGCACCCAAGACGATGCCAGGGCTCACTGAGGGCCTCCCGATCGAGCAGATCCTGCTCATCGAAGTCGATCTCCGAGAGGTTCTCGGCACCAATCTGGACTTCGACCCGACAGGTGGTGCAGGAGGCGTTACCACCACAATCGTGATTCAACCGACAGCCTAACAGCTTCGACGCCTCTAATAACGAGGTATTGACCTCAACCTCTCCACTCGTGCGTTCACGATGGAGAAATGTCACACGCGGCATCGCACATCCCCCTCAATGTACTGTTGCACCGGTCGCCACCGACTGATGGGGACAGCGCTGCAATCGGACATGTTCCTCGAACTCGTGACGGAACAATTTCATACTACTCTGCACCAACACGGCTGCCCCGGTCACCAGTGTGCAATAACCCGTCCCCTTCACAAACCCGCAGATCTGAAGCAGGCTCTGCATATCCTTCTCCGTCCCCTCTCCCTGTTCAATCTTGGTCATAAGCGCGGCAAGATTGATGGTTCCCATTCGACAGGGTGGACATTGCCCGCAACTCTCGGCCTTGAAGAAATTGGAGAACTTGAGCGTCAGCGCCACCATGCAGGTCGCATCATCGACGACAATGACTCCGGCCGACCCAAGCCCTGTGCCGGCCTTTTTCAACGAATCGAAATCCATCGTCAGGTCGAGTTGATCGGCGGTGACCATCGAAAAAGCCGGCCCACCGGGAAATACCGCCTTGACCTTGTGCCCGCCCGGAACCCCTCCACCGCACTTGTCCACGAGCTCACGGATCGTCGTGCCCATGGGCATCTCGTACACACCGGGGCGATTCACGGCCCCGCTCAGCGAGAACATCATCGTGCCAGGACACTTTTCCGTGCCGACCTGAGTGAACCAGGCTGCGCCTTTCAGAAGGATGCGTGGAATGTTGCACAGGGTTTCGACATTATTCACCAGCGTCGGCTTCCCGTAGAGTCCGAAGTCCGTCGGATAGAAAGGCGGCTTCTGTCTAGGCATCGCCGGACGTCCTTGCATGGATTCGAGCATCGCGGTTTCTTCCCCAGCCACATAACTCCCATGGCCTTCAAAGACTTGCAGATCGAGATTCACACCACTCCCCAGGACGTTGTTTCCCAGCAGCCCCTGGGCCTTCGCCTGGGCCAAGGCCTTGATGAGATTCTCCCGCTCTTCCTGATACTCGTGATTCACATAGATAAAGGCCGCTTTGGCTTGGACGGTGTAGGCTGCAATGAGGCAGCCTTCGATAAGCTGGTGCGGCGCCTGCTTGAGCAAGTACCGGTCTTTGAACGTCCCCGGCTCGTGCTCGCCTGCATTGCAGACAAAATAGTGTTCCTTCACCCGATGGTTGAGAACCTTTTCCCATTTGATGCCGGTGGGGAAACCGGCTCCCCCGCGGCCACGGAGCCCGGCTTTCTTCAGCACATCGACGATTTCATTTGCAGTCAGTTCCTTGATGCACCTCTTCCAGGCCTCGTACCCCCCGACTTTCTTGTAGGCCTCAATGTCCCAGGGGGCGCCTTCAAGTAGTTGAAGAACCCTTGGTTCTGTCACAGTCGTCATAGGCCCTTCCTTACCCATTGCCCCTTAGAAGCTCGGAGCGATACTATAAAGCTCCTGCCTGGTATTCGTCAAGGTAATACCCTGAGAATAGGCCTGAATCTCAATGACTTAGGGCCACAGCCCCATGCAGAACCTGGTACGTGGGCCATCTGAACAGAACGGCAATGTGCGCATGGTCGGGAAACAGGGAGGTGAGCTCACGAGCCGGCTGGAATGCCCGCTGGCTCGTGAGAAGTAGCTTACCTGAGGTGGCTGCCGGCCCCCATGAATAACAGCATAGGAATTGACAACATAAAGTTGATCCGCGAAGCAAGGAGGGCTGTCCTGCCCCACTGAGCCATTTCGTCCGGCGCAGGGGTTCCCTGGGCCGCAGCTGTCACTGCTGCAATAATCCTCCTTTGATTCGGCCAGATGACCGCATGAACGTTGGCCATCATGATGATACCCAATAGCCCGCCGATTCCCAGCGCGATCGCGCCGGTTCCACCTCGTTGATACATGTAGAGGTACAACACGATCCCGGCAAGCACCGTGACCGTGGCGCCATGACGGAACCAATTCAGGGCGGCGGGCATCAACTTGGGAATCACGATATTCTTGGTTGGGCCATCCAAACTCTTCAAGAATGCCGCATTGATCAAGTTGAAAAAGTACAACAATCCGATCCAGACGATTCCGGCCAGGAAATGGGTCCAGCGTAACAGCAAACCAAACCAATCGGCATCGCCGACCGCAACGCCGACCATGCCAAGATATCCCATGATCAAAATCGCTGCGAGCCCGAACCCCACAGCCATCGTCTGCATCGGACTTTCAAGAAATTTCATCGTGTCTCCTTGCTCTAATGTATGACTACGTCGCTGTCTGTACTTGAGGCCCTGGTCTCTTGTCAAGTAACAGATCGGTCAGACGTGACTGATCACTGGTGCGAAAAGCCGTTCCGGTCTTCGGCTCAAATGACCGTTGTGTATTTTCTAGGCCAATAATCGATCGACCGCAATGCAAAGTTCCCGTACCGCGCTCGCAGAGATTTCCAATGCCGCCCGTTCCTCTGACGTCAGTTCATATTCGACCACCTGCTCCGCCCCGCTTCGACCCAGCCTGACCGGCACTCCAACGATGACGTCCTTTAATCCATACTCTCCCTCGCAGAGCACCGCACAGGGCAACACGCGCTTCTGGTCCTGTACAATCGCCTCGACCATGCTGACCGCCGAGGCCGATGGAGCATAGAATGCACTGCCTGTGTTCAACAGACTGACGATCTCGGCGCCCCCTTCACGTGTCCGCTTCACAATCGCCTCCAAACGGTCCATCGGCATCAACTCCGACACCGGCTTCCCTTTCACCGTCGTGTACCGCAACAGCGGTACCATCGTATCCCCGTGCCCTCCCAACACCATCGCAGCCACGTCAGGACCCGGCACACTCAGTTCAGCGGCAATGAAGGAACGCATACGGGCGGAATCGAGCACCCCTGCCATCCCCATCACCCGCGACTTCGCGAGTCCGCTCACACGACGCGCCACATGAACCATGGCATCCAACGGATTGGTGACGAGTATCAGGATGACGTTCGGCGAGCGAGACACGAGCTCAGACACGACTGATTGCACAATCTTCGCGTTCGTGCTCAATAACTCGTCACGGCTCATTCCCGGCTTGCGTGGGATTCCGGAGGTGATCACCGCCACCGACGAACCGGCCGTTTCATCATAGCCGTTGGTGCCCACCACGCGGGTGCCATAGCCGCAGATCGGTCCTGCCTGGCTGATGTCGAGCGCCTTGCCTTGCGGGACCCCCTTGACGATATCGACAAGCACCACCTCGTACTCGTCCTTCTCGGCCAGCCGCTGGGCCGTCGTGCCTCCGACATTCCCAGCCCCTACCACTGTAATCTTCGGTCTCCCCATGCCCTCACCTCGTGAAACGTGAAGCGTGAAACGTGAAACGTAAAGACCCCTTACGCCTCACCCCTGACCCCTCACGCATGTTCATGTTCGGTCCAGCCGGCGACTTTAAAATTGATCGTGCAGACGAAATTGTCCCCATCATAGAAATTGACTTTGATCTTTTTCTTGCCATAGGTCTTGGCCAGAAAGGCGTCAGGATCATCGACCAATTCCTGATACCCGCCGGCCGGATATTCACCGAGGTCGTGGAACACCACGATCATCCCCACTTTCACTTCCTGAAGCACCTTGGCCCAACAACGGGGATAGACCTCCCAAAACTTGGCTTCGATGAGATCCTTGGTCGGCTCCGGGCGATCCTCTCCAGGCTTGATAGGCTGTGCAAACTTCGCCAACCGGCGGACATAGGGATACTGATGTCCTGTAAACAGCTTGTACAACCAGGGCGGCACTGTCGGTCTCTCAACGGAATTCGTCATCGATTCTTCACACCCCTTACCTCTTCTACGTCGTGAGCCGTTGATAGATCCGCGGCAATCGCATCGGCAAGGCTTCGATATGATCAATGACCATGAACTGCACGTCTCCGTACATTCTTCGTACATAGGCATCGGCCTCCCGATCGATCGTGACACAAAACGGATGGACCCCTTGCCGACGCGCCTCCCGTAATGCCACCTTTGTGTCTTCCAGGGAATACTCGTCCTTATAGCCGTCATCGAGTGGACGCCCATCGCTGATGAGCACAAGCAGCCGCGTCCGCGCCTCTCGCGCCAGCAACTTGGCAGTGGCATGGCGAATAGCCGCCCCATCACGGTTTTGTTGCATAGGGGACAGTCCGCCTAGACGCTGCGCTGCCTTCCCGCCCAATTCATCGTCAAAATCCTTCATGACAAGAAAGTCGACTTGCCCCCGGCCCTGGCCCGAATAGCCATAGAGGGCATACTGATCTCCGACAGCCTCAAGCGCTTCACACAAAAGAACCAGCCCCTCTTTCTCCACATCGATCACGCGGCGGCCTCCCTCCAACTGGCGGCTGGTTGACCCACTCACGTCGACCAGAAATGCGACCGCGACATCCCGTTCTTTTCGCTCCCGCTTGACATAAATTCTGTCAGACACATTTTCCCCCGCAGCCCGCTCAGCACACAGGCGAACCGCGGCATCCACATCGAGCTCATCGCCGTCGGCCTGGCGAGGTACGCGCCGTAACCCGGGCGGCCGCAGACCTTCGAAAAAACGACGCAGGGCCGAGACTGCACTCCCGTGTACGCTCAACGTGGCGCCCACGATATCCCCGCTTCCCTCTTCCGCAGTGCGCTCGACGACGCGACACCAATTGAGGCGATAGTCGTCGATGTCCTGATCCCATTCCGGATAACGCACCGAGCGATCACCAGGCCCCGCATGATCGGGCAGGGTGGATTGCTCAACCTTTACGGCTAGCAGTTCTTCTACATGAGAGGGCAATTGCCGCCCCCCGACAAGGCCGCCTCGTTCAGTCACCGTACGCATTCCCTCTCGACCCGATTGACCCTTGGCTGACGACTCCGGTGTCCCGTCCGCCGCACTCGCTAGCCGTTCGATGTCCTCCGATTGGTTCTGATCGTCCGAGACTCGGCCATCCTGATCCTGCTCACGAATGAACTCAGGATTCATCGCCCCACGATAAACCCAGTTGGTGACAGGACGATAGTCCTCACCGGTTCGCTCGGAAGCAGAAGGGCCCACCCCCGGATCTCCTGACTCGTTATCGGCCAGATCGCCCCGGACCATCGCCCCCTTCTGTGCCAACAGCTCATCGAGCCGCACATAGAGCGCATGGGCTACCAGCACAGCCTCTTCCGCAGTCGCTGTGGGACTCAGAATCGTCTGGCACATCGGCCAGAGGACAGCAATCTCGTCTTTGATCGCTTCATGGATTGCGACAGGCTGAGAGGCAGCGGTTGACAACTGGAGCAGTTGATCGACGACGAGTTCCTTCACGGTCAACCCTTGCGTCAGTGAACGTGTCGTGATTGCCTCTCGCGCGAATCGCTGGAGGTCTCGCTGAAGTCCAGGGTATTCCCGCTGCAGCAAGGACTCAACTCGCGCGTCCTCCACGAGGGTCCATAAATCCTGGATCAATCCCGGATGAGGGTAGAGGCGAAATAGCGCTGCCAAATTGTCAGGCGCGGCCCGATCCATCAGACCATACTGTTGGCGCAAGGACATAATCAGATCCGCGAACGGCTCAAGGGTCAGGCGATAGGTCCCGAATTCCACATGCCCCGCTTCATGAGCCGCCATGACCAGATACAAACGCATATTCTCATCGGCAGTGGGGTAGCGACGAAGGACGGCTGGCAATGAGATGATGCGCCCATCCCGGCTCACCGTCGCCCGCATGGCCGTGTCTTGACTCAGCGAATCCGGAAGCGCCTGAATCGTCAGATCCGTTCCGCAGAGCCCCTGTATGAAGAGCTTCACAGTACGTGCCACCTGCCGAAGCGGCACACCGCTCAAGGCCGCCTCCACAGATATGAGCGCCTTCTGCGACTCCAGGGCGAAATAGGCCCTGGCACCTTCTACACTGTAAGCCAGGACTTCCATCCCGGCTCTAAACCAGGCCTCAAAACGCGCTGCCGCCTCGGCAGACTCTCCGATCACGCTCACCAGTTCCGGTGCACCCCGCAAATAGGCCAACGCCGTTTCTGCGTCACGCTCTGCGACTAAGGCTCCGTACTGCAATATCCTTAGTCTCCATCCCTGATTCGGCACCGGACACAACAGTCGTGGTGATTCGGACAACCAGGAAATGGCCGACCCGGGGTCACGATCAGCCATCAACGACCCAACCGTGACAACCTTGGCCCTCACCGAGTGATCATCCACACCGCCGAGGATGAGCGGACTGGTGCGGAGGAATTCGATAGTTCCGAAATAATCCGCCATGCCGAAGCTATTCCAGGATACGAGCTTCACTCCGAACATCGCCCAGGCCTTGGCGTCTTGAACGGGTAACACACGGGCAACCGCTGGAATCTGGTGGATGTACTCCAGCGCCACGACAAAATCGATCTGCACCAGCTCAAACCCGATCTCTAACCAGGCTTCCAGCTGATCCGGCGAAATAACCCTCACCGCCTCCGGAGCCACGCGGAGAAATTCCAGTGCAATATTCCCATCCTGCTCAGCCAATTCCAGAGCGGCTTTGAGTACCAACAACCGAACCGACGGTTGTTCGATCAGACTCAACATCAGCGGACTCTCTTTGAAAAATTTCAGCCCGATCGCCCCGGATGATTCGGCCAATGTGGCGCCAAGATCCAGCCAGATCAACACATCGCTGAGCCGTCCTTTCCGTTGCAAGTCCGGGAGCGATTCGATCGCGGCACGAGCCACCTTGGGCGAGACTTTCCTTAATTCATCGAGTAACAGCAAGACACCTTCGACCTGATTCGAATTTGCATGGGTTTCGACGAGACAAGAGACCAGGTGCTGAGCCGAAGCAGTCCCCACTTCTTCCGCCAGTCTGGCCACCAATTGATTATGGGTATCCGACATCTTTACTTTCTATCCAATCCTACGGAATTTACAGGAAGTGTTGGATTGTAAAGGACGCACCAGCGCTTGTAAACTATGCACTCACATGCGGGTATGAGGCGAGAGGCCTAAGGCTACGGGGTGACATCTCACGTCTTCCCTCTCGTTCCTTACCGCCAGCTTGATTGAAAGGATTCTTGAATGGCTGAGCCCAAACAAGTGAGTCTCGACAAGATGTGGAAATATGTGAAGGGATTCGCGGAGAAGAGCGGAACGACCATGCATCCGAATCATGCCGTGACCGAAGCCGTGGTCAAAGGTCTTGCGATGCACATGGACGAGCTGGGCAAACCACTCTGCCCCTGCAATTTCTACAAGGATAAACAAGCAGAAGCGAAACTCCGCCGGTGGATGTGCGCCTGTGATGAAATGCAGATCTACAAATACTGCCACTGCCTCTTGTTTGTGAGGGAAGACGGCCTGCCAATCACAGAATATCTCCCGGAGAGCCATGAAGGGCGGGAGATCTATGGGGTCATCACAGATCCGACCCCTGACAAAGGCCGCGCCATGAAACACAAAGCTTCAGCTGCACCGGCATCATTAGGCGAAACACCTGAATCGTCCGCATCTACTACATAACAACCATGCCGCCAAGCAGACAACTCCGGTGCGGAATAGTCATTGCCCTCCTGCTGGGAGGGTTGTGGCACAACCAGGTACAGGCCAACGAGCCAAGCAACCTGTCTCCTGCCCTCGTGCCACAGCCTCCAAGTCTCAACGAAAAGGACTTATTCCCTTATAAGCAGAAGGGGCGAGGCACTCTGGCTGGACAGGCATTTCTCGGCTCGCCATCCGGGAAAGCCGTCACCCAAGCCGGTGTTCCGGTGCATCTTATTCCTATCACCCCCTACACACGCTATTGGTTTGACCACACACTTAAGGCCACCACCTGTTCAGCGACGGAGAGCCCTGCCTCTGCTGAAGGCAGCCCAACGCCACGCTCCCTAGCTGACTGCGCACACGAAGCGCTGACTCGACTCCGGACGGAAAAGCGGTTGGCCCCCTATCTCCGCACAACTAGAGCAAACCCCACCGGCCATTTCTGGTTCACCAAAATTCCCGCTGGGCGCTACTACATCGTCAGCCTGATCGAGGGAGACCGGGAACGAACCAAGGATGACCAGTTCGCTGGGCTTGCCTGGCTGATTCTCGATCTTGAGGCAGGTGAGAAAGCCTCAAACCTTGTCGTGACCGACTGCAAATTAAGTCTTTGTTGAGCCAGGCTGGTCCTCACCGGATACTGAAAAGCCTAATCGACGCCTACCCTAAACCTTCGTTTCTTCATACGCTCCATCGCGATGGAATGGCTTTCCCTACACCTGCCGACATCCGACTCCGGGAAATTCTAGCTAGCAGGCTGTTGACAAAGTCCGCCAGCGGCGTTCTCGCCGCGCTCAGAGGCTCAACGTACTACAGAGAGTACGCTTCCCGCCTCGTCGCTTGCTGCGGCCTTGCTGGACGGCCTTTCTGAACAGCCTGCGATAGCTTCTCAACGGGTCTGCGAGTATCCAGACCTTGCGTGACCGTTCTGCTCAAGTAGTTTGTCAACACCCTGCTAGTGGTCTGGGGACAGATCTCTCCAGAGATGATCGTGATTGCATACCTTCTAAGCAGTCTGCTAAGGTGGCGCGATACAGACATTCAGTCGCCATTATCCATTTTCAACGAACTGGTTCGCATGGTCTGGGACCCCAAAGATCCTTGGAGTAGGAAGAGCGACCCGCTTGAGGATGCGCTCAAGCAGGCCCAGTCGCAATTCAAGAATTTGATGCCCACGTTCGGGAACCTATTGCCCTCAACCGGCTTCAGAAACATCGCGATTTTAGGGCTGATCATTTTTCTCGCCTGGCAATGCGTATTTATCGTCGCTCCGGATGAAGAGGGCGTCGTCAAGCGATTCGGTGCCCCTGTCCGAACTGTGGAACCTGGCCCTCATTTGAAAATCCCTCTCGCCGAATCGGTTCTACAGCCGAAAGTCCAAAAACTCCATCGTGTCGAGGTCGGCTTCCGTACGGAGCGGCAAGGCCGCCAGCAAATGCTGGCGCAGGAAGCCCTGATGCTCACCGGCGACATGAACATCCTGGCCATCCAATTTATCGTGCAATACAAGATTAAAGATTCATCGAACTACCTCTTTAACGTCGCTCAAATTGAGGAGACGATCAGTAAAGCAGCCGAAGCCTCAATGCGCGAAGTGGTCGGAAAGGGCAAGATCGATGAGGCATTGACGACCGGCAAGGCGCAGATCCAACAGGATACCCAGGTGCTCCTGCAAGCTCTCCTCGATCAGTACCAGGGCGGCATCCAGGTCGCAGCCGTCCAACTCCAGGACGTCAGTCCTCCGGAAGCCGTGGCGGCGGCGTTCAAGGATGTGACGAATGCGAAGGAAGATCGAGAAAAACTGATCAACCAGTCTCAGAGTTATCGCAACGACATTCTCCCTAAAGCCCAAGGCGAAGCCGCCCAGGTGGTGAACCAGGCCAAGGGCAACGCCCAGGCGCGAGTGGATCGCGCCCATGGTGAGGCCAACCGTTTTGTGGCGACGTTGAAAGAATACAACCAAGCCAAAGACATCATCAGCAAACGGATCTATATCGAAACGATGGAAGAAATCCTGCCGAATATCGAGAAAATCATTATTGATGGGAAGACAGCTGATCGGATGCTGCCGTATCTTCCGCTCGATCGTATCAAGCCCAAGACCGGCGCAACAACAACCAGTGAGAGCCAGAATCCATGACCAAGCAGGGGCTTATCATTGCGTTTCTGGCGGTCATTGGTGGTTTGCTGTTTCTAGGGGCCTCGCCTCTCTTCGTCGTCGACATCACCCAGACTGCCATCGTGGTCCAACTGGGAAAGCCTGTTCGAAATCTCCCGGAGCCAGGGCTCTATGTGAAAGTGCCCTTCGCTCAAGAAGTCATCTACTTCGACAAGCGTCTGTTGGATTACGACTCGGCCGCGCAAGATGTGATCACACAAGACAAGAAGACTCTTCTCCTTGACAACTACGCCAAGTGGAGGATTGTCGACCCGCTTAAAGTCTATCAGAGCTTTCAGTCCCAACGGGGAGCCCTTCAACGACTCAATGACATTATCTATTCCGAGCTTCGAGTCGAACTCGGACGCCATGACCTTATTGAAATTGTCGCGTCGCACCGTGGCGAACTCATGAAAATCGTGACCCAGCGCTCGAATGAGAAAGCATCTGCGTATGGGATCGAGATCCATGACGTGAGGATCAAACGAGCCGACCTTCCTGAGCAGAATGAGCGGGCTGTGTTCGCCCGAATGCAAGCGGAACGGGAACGACAGGCGAAGCAATACCGCGCAGAAGGTGCTGAGGAAGCCCAGAAAATCCGGTCAGAGGCGGAAAAGGATCGAGAGATTATTCTGGCTCAGGCGTATAAGGAGTCGGAAGAACTTCGTGGCGCTGGGGATGCGAAAGCGTTTCGGATCTATGCCGAAGCTTACCGACAAGACCCTCACTTTTTTGAATTTACCCGCTCAATGGAAGCCTATAAGAAAACCTTCAAAGATAAGTCCACCCTGGTAATTGGGCCTGACTCAGAATTCTTCCGCTATCTGAAGCAGCGCTAACTTTTAGGACAGCCCCACAATCTCGCCTGTGCCTGGGTCGATTCCAATTCGTTCCCCTGCCGGCTTCTTCGGCAGGCCTGGCATCAGTTGAATGCCTGAGCAGACCGCCGTGAGAAACCCGGCCCCTGCCAGTATTCGCACCTCCTTGATGGGCAGCGTAAAACCGGATGGGCGCCCCTTCAACGCCGGATCGTGCGACAGTGATAGTGGCGTCTTTGCCATACAGATGGGGAGGCGATCGAGTCCGAGCTGCTGTGCCAATTCAATATCTCGCTCGGCTTCTGCCTCGAACGTCACAGCAGAGGCCCCGTACATTTGTGTCGCGATAGTCAGGATTTTCTTTTTGATCGGCCAGGCTACATCATATAAATGCCTGAATGTGGACCTTTCCTTTGTGGCCCTGACCACCGACCTCGCTAACTCTTCCGCCCCTTTGCCCCCGTCGGCCCAATGGGTTGAAACGGCAGCCCCCACTGCCCCAACCTCTAGAGACCGCTCGCGCACCCACTTCAGTTCATCCACAGGATCATCGACAAATGCATTGACTGCCACCACCACTGGTACCCCATGGGCTTTCACGTTCGCAATGTGCTGCTCCAAGTTCGCAAAGCCTCTGGCCAATGCTTCCTGATTAGGTCCGGTAAGCCCTGCCGGGAGTGGGGCTCCGACCTTGACCGCCCCTCCACCACCATGAAGCTTGAGTGCACGAAGTGTGACAACCACCACGCCTACTGCCGGCTTGAATCCGGAAAGGCGACATTTGATGTTGAAAAATTTCTCTGCCCCGAGATCACTCCCGAATCCAGCCTCCGTGACGACATAGTCCCCACAACGTAAGGCGATGCCATCGGAAAGAATCGAACAGTTCCCATGGGCGATATTACCGAACGGGCCCGTATGCACGAACGCCGGGGTTCCCTCAAGCGTCTGAACGATATTCGGCAACAACGCTTCTCTAAGCAACACCGCCATAGACCCGGCACATCCAAACTCTTCTGCCCGCAATGGCTTACCACCCTTAGTAAACCCTACAATGATTCGACCGAGCCTCTGTCTCAGATCAGCTTGACTCGATGCCAAAGCGAGAATTGCCATGACTTCAGAGGCTTCTGTGATCACAAACTGCCCCGAATGGGCCACGACACCCTCTCCCAGCACGATCTGTCGTAAGGCCCGATCGCTGACCCCAGACGTCCGTGGCCACGTGATCCGAATGGGATCCACCTGAAGAGTATTTCCATGAAACAAGTGATTATCAACAAACGCTGACAAAAGATTGTGGCTGGCAGATACAGCATGAGCGTCGCCGGTCAGGTGGAGGTTGATCTCTTCCATCGGAAGGACTTGCGCTCGCCCTCCCCCTGTTCCTCCACCTTTAATCCCAAACACCGGCCCTATTGAAGGTTGTCGAAGTGTCACGACCGTTCGATGGCCGAGGCGGGAAAGGCCCATGGCAAGTCCTATGGACGTTGTCGTTTTGCCTTCTCCAAGCGGAGTCGGAGTGATGGCGGTTACGAGCACATACCGGCCGAGAGGTGCCGCGGAAACCCGCTCAAGGGCATCAAGCGAAACCTTTGCTTTTAGCCTTCCATGCGGGACTAACTCGCTGGCCTGGATACCAAGCTGATCAGCAACCTCCTGAATTGGACGTGCCTTCACTGACCGGTTGATCTCAATATCTGTCATAGGTGAGGATTGGGGTGGTCTCTACCACTGCGATGGTCGCGGCAGTATAGCACAGGAATACACTCGAATAGACTCGTTCAGTGTTGGTGTGGGAGGGAGTACCTTCGCAGGGCTCAGTCGGAAACCTTTTCTGTGTTGATGATGAGCCGATGAGGGAGGGGGAAGCCCAACTATAGCTTATTCGAGAATATACTTTACTGGGTCTAGCGCCTGGCCATGGGCTTTGACCATATAATGCAGGTGGGGACCCGTGGCTAGTCCTGTACTACCAACTAAGCCAACGACCTCTCCACGCTTCACGCGCTGTCCTTCTTTGACTAACGCCTTAGCCAGATGCCCATAGAGGGTTTCAATACCGAATCCATGATCTATTTTTACGACATTTCCCAGCTTAGCATCGAAGCCGACTGCTGTGACTCGTCCCTGAGCCGAAGCTTGAACCGGCGCATTAGCAGCCGCTCCAATATCCAACCCATCATGCCACGCTGGCTTTTCTGTGAATGGGGAAACCCTTGGCCCGAACCCAGAGGTCACCCATCCCTTTACCGGCCAAATGGAAGGGGTAGCTGCCCATCGAGAAGATCTCTGTTCAGCAGCCAAGGACAACTCTTGAAGTGATTGTTCCTGGGTCGCGGCTTCTTTCGATAGCCATTCTATGCCATCCTTAATTGAGGCGATCTTATCCTGCTCAGTGAGATTACTCGAATCAGCAGAGGTACTTGCTTGACCAGATACAGTACTTTGGTTGGTTTCATCAGTTTTGGATGGCTGAGACCCGGCGCCGTTCTTGAGGGTTTTTAAATCAGCAGGGAGAGTATCATCACCCTCGGGAAGAGGAGCATCTACACCACCTCGGCCGTTTATCATATCCCCTGTTTTAGGAGACTCGATTCCTAACATAACTCGAAGTCGCTGATTAACTTCCTTCATACTCGTTAAACGCTTTTTCAGATCGTCGATAGAGCTGGAAAATTCCTCAGTCTGTTCTCGCGCATTCATTGCTTCTGCCCGGAATGACGTGAGTTCCCAAACTTCACCGGTTCTAATCACGTAATGCGCGATAACCAGAATATTGGCTAGAAGAAAAATAGACCCAATAATCAACAGCTTGCTGACGAGCTTGCGAGGAAAGCTGAACCGAAGAGGCTTGGCTGATGAGCCACGAAAGACTACAACTGTGTAGCCATCACTATTTTCTGTGCCGTTCACTTGTCCCATGGCCATTCACCCCCTGCTGAACGGACTCCTCCAGACCCTACATACAAATTCTTGAGGAGTTTACCAATCCAGACTGCTTCGGTCAACCCCTCATTTCGGTGAGTTAAAAACACATTCACTAACTATTAGCTGTTGGTCTCACTGCAGACCCACCTAATATATTGTGGTATGCCTTCCTGAACAGGCAAGGCGATGATTTCGGGAGTGTCATATGTATGTATCGCCTTGATGGCTTTCTCGAGTACAGCATATCGTGCCTTGGTCGATTTGAATATGAGCAGAACTTCCTGTGATTTCAATATTTTTCCATTCCATCTGTATATAGACTGAATGGCCGGGATGATGTTCACACAGGCAGCCAGCCTTGCTTTTACCACTACTTTTCCAATCTTAACCGCTTCTTTCTGGTTTGCTACCGTTACCATGATAACAAGGATCTGCGTTGCAGGTTCCTTCCTAAGAGGCGCGCCCATTAGTAGAACAGCCTTTCCGCTCTAAGCCATCTATCCTCTAAGGTTATAGCGATGAAGCAATTTCCAGGCCAATTACGTACGCGAGTAAATGATTGTTGCTATTTATCAATATCTTATAAGTTTATGATGTAACTCTGGCATTTTCTGGATCTTGTTCACATCTTAACAAGTGCCACTAACCACAAAAAACAGCAAAAAAGAGACGGAATATTGACAAAAATGTACAATTTTTGTCGCTTCCCATTGTTAGTTTGCCCTATTCAAAATCCGGTTTCTTTATGAGCTCGACCATCCGATTAGTCTGATTGACAGGCTTTTCACCCCTCACATATGATGCCTACAAGTAAGGAGGCCATCAAATGGGTTCTGTCATTTCTCCGAAAGAATTAAAAACACGACTCGATAAGGGAGATAACCTTGTCCTGCTGGACGTGCGGGAAGATTGGGAATACTCGCTCGCAAAAATAGATGGCTCAATCCTTGTTCCCCTCGGAACACTTCCTCAATCGCTCACTCGGTTGAACCGCGAATCCGAGATCATCGCCATTTGCCACCACGGTATGAGAAGCGCTGATGCGACAAACTTCCTCCTTCAACAAGGATTCTCAAATGTGAAGAATTTGATGGGGGGAATCGACGCATGGTCGGTCCATGTGGATGGAGCAATCCCCCGCTATTGAAAGGCCCCTCCAACGCTCAACGCCGACAGCCCCCCATACACTACATGGCTTGGCCGATTCTAACTCATGCGCTCGCGGAAATACTCGACGGTGCGCTTGAGTCCTTCACGCAATTCGACCTTGGGCTCCCAGGACAATTCTTGATGGAGCTTGCTTGAATCAATCACACTCCGCGCCTGTTCACCACTCATCGCTGGCCCATGAACTTCCTTACATGCCGAGTTTGTGTGGGAGATCAAGATCCTCAACAAATCGTTGATTGAGGTTTCCTCTCCCGTTCCAACATTATATGTTCCCTGTACCTCCTGACCCATCACGGCAAGATTTGCCTCGACGACGTCTTCAACGTAGATGAAATCTCGCGTCTGACGGCCGTTCCCATTGACGATCGCTTGCTCGTTATTCAGTAGCTTCTGAATGAAGATCGCAACCACACCTGCCTCTCCATCAGGATCCTGACGCGGGCCATAGACATTGGAATAGCGCAGGTTCACCATCTGAAGTCCGCTCACACGCTGGTAATAGGACAGGTATTGCTCCCCGCACAGCTTGCTGATTCCGTATGGCGACAGCGGCCGCATAACATGAGACTCTGGGGCAGGATAAATCTCTTGCTCGCCATAGATAGCCCCGCCGGAAGAAGAAAACACAACCTTCCGCACTCCATGCCTAACCGCTTGCTGCAGCACATTCAGCATCCCAAGGATATTGATCTGTGCATCGAAGATTGGATCTGCCACAGATTTTCGGACATCCATCTGTGCAGCAAGATGCATAACAATATTGGGTCGCTCGTTGCGAAATACCCGTTCAAGTCTCCAGCTCTGAATATCCAGCTTGTAGAAACGAGCAACGCGATTAAGGTTACGCCGCTTCCCCGTGGACAGATTGTCTACAACAACAACCTCATGCCCTTCCTGTACAAGCCGATCGACCAAATGGGATCCGATGAAACCGGCACCTCCAGTCACGAGCACCTTCATGCATGCCCCCATCGCCGCTGAGCCCATTCCATCATTTTTCCACCGCCGGCCTGATTAGGCTGCTATCTCTCGGGCAAAACCAACAAGAATCTCCCGATTCCCTTTTCGCCCTATCACGGGAGAATCCAGCACGCCTTTAAGCGTAAGCCCCAAACAAGCAGCGCAATCAATGATCTTATTGGTCACTGCCTCGCGCTGCCTATCATCTCGCACGATTCCCCCTCGTCCCACCTGACCCTTACCGACTTCAAACTGCGGCTTCACTAACGCCACAACTACCGCAGACCTGTTGAGTAGGTGAATGACAGCTGGCAATACCAGCGTGAGAGAAATAAAAGACACGTCGATTACTGCCAGGTCGATCGGTTCTGGAACCAAACCACGGTCAACATACCGGATGTTGGTCCGCTCGAGCAAGACAACACGCGAATCTTGCCGAAGCCTCCATTCAAATTGGCCATACCCCACATCGATCGCATAGATGCGGATGGCCCCTCGCTGCAAAAGACAGTCTGTGAACCCGCCGGTTGAGCAGCCAACATCCACACAGATGGTCCCTTTCGGGTCAATTTGAAAGGCCTCAAGGGCCGCAGCTAACTTATCTCCGGATCGACTGACAAAAGACGCAGGCCGCGCAATTTCAATGCGCGCATCCGGCGACACCAACTTCGCAGGTTTATCCACCATGATCCCATCGACCAAAACTCCCCCTGCTAAGACCCTTCTGGCCGCGGCTTCACGACTGGATACCAGCCCCTGAGCCACGAGCACACAATCCAACCTTGCCTTGTGTTCACGCGGGGGAGATGCCATAGAGACTGGGGAAATCGCTCATAGAAGCATGGCCGGAGAAGGAAGCCGGCACTGGGAAAAACTAGGCGGATGGTTCATCGGGCTCTTCGCCTGAAGAGTATGCGTGGATTCGTTTTTTGCCATTTTTGTCTTGCACGAGCACTTCTACTTTATGCTCTGCTTCTTCTAGAATCTTAAGACAGCTTTTCGAGAGGCGAATACCCTCCTCAAAAATCTTGAGCGATTCGTCTAGAGGAAGATCGCTTTTTTCCAGCTCACCAACAATGGCTTCTAATCGCGCCATCGCTGTTTCAAATTTTACTGCTGCCACATCATACCTCGACGCCATAGAGTGCGTAGAACTTCATTATACTCAACCACATCTCTAATTCAAACTGGGGAATCGTCCAATACACGAGTGACTACGCAACTCAAACGCCCTCTTGCCAATTGGGCTTCCAGCTCCTGCCCCGTTTCGACATCACTCGCCCGATGGAGAATTTGACTGGTCGGAACCGTCTGAAGAATGCTGTAGCCTCGTCCAAGAACCGCCAAAGGACTTAGGGTATTAAGTTGCGCCAAGGTCGCACGGACCCGGTGGCGATGGTGTTCCATTGTTACACACATTCGTCCCTCAAGGCGTTTCGAGAGATGCGGAATCCTCACTAAGCCTTGCTTGATCACAAGAATGGGATTGAGACCGGAAAGATCGCGCTGCACCTCGTGGACCTGTTCACGCCTGACCCGAAGCAGTCTTTGTGTCATCTTGCTCAAGCAATCCATCAAGTCATCTGTCTGCTGTGCTGCCTCCTGGAGACGGAACCTTACATCTTTGAGCCCGAGAACTCCGACATCAGTCCGCCGCCGCTCGGAGGCGCAACGCCGGAGCATCACCTGTTCCATACGGACTCTCAGCTCCCTCAGTCGCTCCACGATGTCAGCCAACACCGGCACCACAGCCTCCGCTGCGGCCGACGGAGTCGGCGCTCGGAGATCGGCGACAAAGTCGGCAAGCGTTACATCGATTTCATGTCCGACAGCCGACACCACAGGGATATGGGAGACCGCAATGGCACGTACCACGATCTCCTCGTTGAAGCTCCAGAGATCTTCCAACGATCCCCCGCCTCGCCCAACAATGACGACATCCACCGAACCCAGCCCGTTCAAGGCGGCCAGCGCTTCCACAATTTGCCGGCCTGCACCCTCCCCCTGGACCTGAACCGGGGCAATAACAATGTGGACTATCGGCCAACGCCGCCTAAGGACAGCCAGGATATCTCGAATAGCTGCCCCCGTCAGTGATGTGACGACACCTACCGTCCGGGGAAATGGAGGAATCGCCTTCTTTCTATCCTGATCGAATAGCCCCTCCGCCGCCAGGCGTTCTTTTAACTGTTCAAATGCCAGCTGCAGCGCGCCGATCCCCATCGGCTCCATCATATCGAGCACGATTTGATACTCTCCACGTGGTTCGTAGACCGAGAGTCGCCCACGCACGATAACGTGTAGCCCTTCTTGCAAACCAAAACGCAGTCGATTCGCGCTCGATCGGAACAGCACCGCACGAATTTGACTCATCTTGTCCTTGATCGTGCAATAGACGTGTCCTGATCCGGGAGTGCGGATATTGGAGAGCTCTCCTTCCAACCAGATATCGGAGAATTGTTCTTCGATTGAAGCACGAAGCAGACCCGTCAGCTCCGAAACCGTTAGAATTCGTTCCGGGTGGGCGGTCTGAAAGAGGGATGCAGTGGAACCAAGAGAACTCGTGGTGAGTCTCCTCTAATCGATGATACGAACTCGTTCAATCGACAGTGCCTTGCCTAGCCTCGCATCTAGTTCGAGCAGCACTGCACAAAAGACGGAAGGACCAGAGGCCACTTCAAAGCGTCGTGGCATCCCGGTCAGAAACTTTTCGATCGCCAACTCTTTCTTCACCCCGATCACAGAATGGAGCGGACCGGTCATTCCGATATCCGTCACATATGCCGTTCCCTTGGGTAAAATCTGATCATCGGCCGTTTGCACATGCGTATGGGTACCAACCACGGCGACCGCTTCTCCGTCCAGATAGTGTCCCATCGCCATTTTTTCCGATGTCGCTTCCGCATGCATATCAACAATCACGGCAGTCGTCCGCTTCTTCAGATCAGCCATCTCTTTCTTGGCCACCTGAAACGGACAGTCCAATGTCGGCATGTAAGCTCGTCCCATCAGCTGAAGGACACCAAGCTGTTCCCCACTGGCCGACTCCACTACCACACTCCCATGACCCGGCACACCACCGGGATAGTTAGCCGGCCGAAGTAGGCGTGGTTCACGGGGAAAGTAATCCAGTATTTCTTTCTTATCCCAGGCATGATTTCCGGTCGTAATGACTGCGAGTCCGAGATCGAACAATTCTTCTGCCAGCTCCGGAGTAATCCCAAACCCGCCAGCTGCATTTTCTCCATTCCCGATCACGATGTCGATTTGCCGCTGAGCTACCAGCCTGGGAACGGCTTTGGCCAACGCACGACGCCCAGGCTCTCCAAAAATATCGCCAATGAAGAGGACCTTCACTTGGCATACTCCACATAGCGGCTCTCTCGAATCACCGTCACTCGGATGGTGCCAGGATAGGTTAGTTCCTGTTCAATCTTCTTTGCCAGATCTCGAGACAGTTGGAACGACTCAGCGTCGGAAATGTCTTCCTGTCGAACGATGACACGTATCTCTCGGCCGGCCTGAATGGCGTAGGCCTTTTGCACCCCCTTGATGGTGGTCGCAAGCAACTCCAGTTTCTCCAGCCGTTTCACATAGGTCTCCAAGGCCTCCCGCCTGGCCCCAGGCCTGGCAGCAGACAATGCTTCAGCCGCAGCAACCAAAACCGATTCGGGACAGATCGGCTCGACTTGCTCGTGGTGCCCTGCAATGGCATTCACAATCTTTTCGCTTTCGTTGTACTTCTTGGCAATCTCAGCGCCCAGCATCGCATGCGGGCCCTCTTCTTCATGACTGACGGCTTTCCCGATATCATGCAGCAGCGCCCCCCGTCTCGCCAACTTCACATCGAGACCAAGCTCCGAAGCCATGATGCCGCAAATGTACGCGGCCTCACGTGAATGATAGAGATTGTTTTGCCCGTAGCTGGTCCGATACTTGAGCCTGCCAAGCACCTTGATCAACTCCGGGTGAAAATCCGAGAGTCCCAACTCAAAGATAATTTTCTCGGCCTCTTCATACATAAGTTTATCGATATCGACTTTCACTTTCTCGACGATCTCTTCAATCCGCGTCGGATGGATGCGTCCATCTTGCATCAACCGTTCGAGCGAGACTTTGGCAATCTCCCGACGCAGAGGATCAAAACCGGACACAATGACCGCCTCGGGGGTTTCATCAATAATCAGATCGATCCCCGTTGCGGCTTCGATTGCACGGATGTTGCGCCCTTCCCGCCCTATAATTCGCCCCTTCATCGCATCATTCGGAATCGGCACGACAGAAATCGTGGATTCGGAAACATAGTCACGTACCACGCGCTGAATCGAAGAGGTAATGATTTCACGCGCTTCCCTTTCGGCATTCTCCCGTGCCTCTTCTAAAGTTCGCTTGGCATGCCCAACGGCTTCGAGCCGCGCCTGGCTTTCCATCTCCTGGATGAGTTGTTTCTTTGCCTCGTCGGATGTCATTCCCGCAACACGTTCCAAGGCTTCACGGTGTTCTTTCTCCACTCGAGTGCAGGCCACCTCTTTGGCTGTCAGCTTCTCTTCCCGTTTTGCCAGCTCTAGTTCTCGCTTCTGAATCTCACTCTCCCGCTTATCTACCAGACCGATTCGCTTCTCAAGGGCCTCGTCCCGCTGCACCAGACGTTTTTCCGCAACGGCCACTTCGGCCATCTTGGCCTTTTGCTCCTTCTCGATCTCGGCTTTCGACTGCAACACAAGGTCTTTCGCCTCCAGCTTGGCTTCTTTAACAATGTTCTCCGCCTCGTGCTGGGCGTTCTGCACAACCTGGCGTGCCTGCTCCCCTTCTTTCGCCTTCTGGGTAGCACTCAAAGAGCGTCGGATCAGCTCAAAGATGCCAATCCCAAGCAACCCTCCAACGAGTCCTGCCACTACATAGGTAATAATTGAGTCCAAAATTGAGCTCACCCCCTTACAGTCGCGAAACGAGAAGCATCTCGCTTCTCAGTCTCGTCTTGAGACAAGGTTGTTAATCGACGGCCCGGAATGAGAAAAGGAGCGCAGAGTATCCCGATATGGAGAAAGGAGAGGGCGGCCAGAAACGCAGTCTAGGGACTTACTGCAGAAACGAAATCCGCGGGGATGGACCGCTTGGTGGATTGAGATATCGAGTACGTCCGGTGCGAGAGAAACCTCTCGAAGTCCATCTTCGTTGGTACGCTCTCATCTGCATGAGAGGAGTCATCGCACGAACCGGAAGCAGTTGCTGACCGTTACGGCAGGCTATACTTTTTGACGGCAGCATAAACTCGATGACCTTGTCCAATTGCTCCAAGAGATTATACATGAGGTGGACGAACCCCCGTGCCCATTCAAGTTGCCTCAATTTCGCCAACATCAAGAATCCACATCCATTCCGCGATAACTGTATCGAATCCCTATTAGACTGAACCGGTTCAAGCATGACCGAATCATTTCCCTATCGAAAATCTACCACGCCCTGACACATTGGTTACAACGATAACAAAGGGGAATGCCCTTTGCAAGGTTAATCTAGCGAAAGAGTGACGTCGGCACCTGCTCCTCGATCGATTCCATAAGCGACGTCATGCGCCGCTCGACGTCCGCTTCACCTTGCGCACGTTTCCGTTCAAGTTCAAACAACTGGTGCGCCAAATTAAGAGCCGTCAGCACGGCAAGTTTCGAGGGGGTTGTCGTATTCATCCCTTCCGCAAGATGGCGCATCTGGCCATCTACAAAGCTCGCGAGACGCCGGATATCGCCCTCGTCTGCGTCGCCACGAATCGCGTATCGTTGACCATAAATTTCCACGTCGATCGTCTTAGTCAAGAGCCACCTCCTTACGTTCTTCAAAACACTCCAACAACTCGATATCGCTGAGGACTTTTTCTATACGAAATTTTATATCGATACGTTCTTGCTCCCACCGTCGATTCGAATCATCCTTTTCCGAGAGTCGTTGTCTGGCGACCTTTAGCTCTTCCTCAATGGATGCATTCTTTTTCTTCAATTCTTGAACGAGTTTAACGAGATCTCTAATACGGGTTTCGAGCGCGTCCAGCCGGTCTAATGCCATCCCTCACGGTCCTCTCTAACAATCCACTACAGGTTGTGGCGTACTATAGAAACTTGTCTAGATATTGTCAAGAAATAGCCGTCAGGAGACCTTGTCCAGCCGCACGTATTCTCGATAGCTTCGCAACACGCGCTTCACATATTGGCGCGTCTCCTGATACGGAATCAATTCGACGAACTCATCCTGGCTTCGACTACGGTGCAACGTAATCCAACCCTCGACAGCAATTGGCCCTGCATTGTACGAGGCAATTGCGTACGTAGCATTACCGGAAAATTGCTGTAGCAACTGTTCGACGTAGTAGACACCGATCCGAATATTGGTTTCTTGATCGAAAAGGTCATCCCTTCCGACGGCGGGAAATCCAAGCCGCTGCGCGACAATACTTGCAGTCCCGGGCATCACCTGCATCAGGCCGATCGCACCGACCCGCGACACAGCCCGCCAATCATACTGACTTTCCTCTCTAATGATCGCCGCCACCAGGTAAGGATCGACAATACTCGCACCCTGGCCCTTGATCGTGGAAAGGAGACCTGTCGGATAGGCCACCTTCCAGAGCGATGGGTCAGTGACACCGCCGGTTCGCTCTAATTTATCTCGGAACCTCGCCCGCGCCAGACGGAGTGCATGATGGTAGGCACCCACCTCGTTTAGCATTGTCGCAAGTGCCATGAGGACCTCCGGGCTTCTGCTATAGCGATCGGTCAACCCCACGAGTTCTCGGGCAGCATCCGGGTCCAACCCTAACATCTTGAGCTCAATGGCACGACGGTAGGCCGGCTGTTGCTCGATTTCCGCTCGTGCAGAGGCTGTGCGCGTGGCTTCACCATTTACAGCCGAACCGCCACTCGCCGTGACGGTCGCAGAAATAGGTTCTGAGGCAAGGGACTCTGAGGTCGGGAGATTGATCCGTTCACGTGCCAGCTGACAGTAGTAGGTATAGACATATCGTTGGCACAGCTGCACATAGACATCGCGAGCGTGAGACTGCTGGCTCAACTCGGCCGCACGCGCCATCCAGTATAGAGCCTGCGGCTCATACTCATTGTCGTGCAGATCAGCGAGCACACGTAGCTCCTCACCCGCTTCGCGATAACGCGCCATGCGGTAATACACCCAACCCACATGCCACCGTGCTTCGGCTCGCTGGGACGCAGGCTCTCCGACTTTTGCCACCTGTCGAAAACGCACAACTGCGTCCTCAAAGCGGCCCTGATCTTCCAGCCACATCCCAGCGAACAAGATAATCTGGCCCTTCTGCTCCGCGGAGAGCGACGCTGTCGACAGCGAATTGGCAAGATCCAACAACTTATCCCCCTGTCCCTGTCTCAGGTAGACACGGCCGAGCCAGACCCACGCTTCATAGGACCCAACTCCTCCCTCTTTTATCAGAGCACGGAACGTCTCTCGGGCTTGGTCATACTGCTTCAGCCGGACCTGCGCGATCCCGAGCTTCAGCTTTGCTTCGGCGCGTCTTGGCGATTGAGGATCAGCGACAAGAAACTTCTTAAGCTCGTCGATCGCCTCGATATGAAAGGACTGCCCAAGATAGGCCTGCGCCCGGGCAAACCGCTCGCTTGATTGAACGACCCAAGGCTCGCCACCAAGATTTGAGACCAGCAGCGCTTCCGCTTCTTTCGCCTCCGCACTGTACGGAAACCGGACCCAGAGCTGCATCAAAGCCTCGCGACCCTCCTGAATCTTGTTGTCCCTCAGTTGGCAGACGCCTCGCCGAAGCAGCGCCTGGGAAGCGCCTGGCTCCTTATCATCCATTTCTACTGCTCGTACAAGCCATGTCACCGCCTCAGGGCAACTGGACGCTTGATACCATGCCTCCCCTGCCCGATAAGCGGCCTTGGTCAGCAGATAGGAGTCGGGCACAGCCAGTGGAATGTTTTCGAACATGTCCGCCGCCTGCTTGGCATCTCCAAGTTTCAACAATGCTTCTCCCATCCATAATCGGACATAATCATCCAAGGCCGGAAAGTCCCGCTGTGACGTGCGCAGGAACTGAATGGCTACGGCAGGGTTCCGTTCAATGAGCAATACTCCCGACAGCAATCCCGCACGTTTGGCCCAGACTGTGGCAGGAAACCGTTCCATCAGCCGCTGCAACCGGCTCAGCTTGAGCGACAGCACTTGATCTTTATTGAGCGACTTGCCAAGCCGTTCTTTCGGAAGCGCGGCAGCCTGGAAACAGTCCTCCACCCTCTCGCAAGCCTCACTGTCACTCGCTATCGATGGGGAAGAAGGACCGGCGACCGATTGGTCGGAGAGGAGAGTAACCCCGCAGAGACCAATGGACGTGGCCAAGAACAGATTCCGTATGGCCTGTTGATGCCAGTAATCGCGCACCGTCACCTCCCTCCCAGTCTGTAACATATATAGCAGTGTGTCTCACCTGTTGCCAGCAAAGCTGCTTGAGCTCATACCTTGTTCCCCTTTTTGAGCCTGTGATACGCTATCAAGATGCGACACGAAACAGCTGTCTGCCCAGCAGGTATACCTCCCACGAACCTCCTGGCCCTTGATGAAGAAGGGATGAATCGGCTCGTGCGGAAATTTGTATGGCCCCGCTACCGAGCCGGTCAGATTTTACGCTGGTTGTATCAACGTCGAGCCAACGACATCCACCAAATGACGGACCTTGGCCAAGGGGAAAGAACTGCGCTGGCTTCAGTGGCAACGATTCCGCGTGCCACACACTGCACGGTTTACCGCTCGATCGATCATACGAGAAAATTGGTGCTCACCCTCAACGATGGGCTCACCATTGAAACGGTACTGATTCCCGAAGACGACCGTCTAACCCTCTGTGTGTCAACACAAGTCGGCTGTACCCTAGACTGCGAATTCTGCCTGACCGGCACAATGGGGTTGAAACGGAACTTGAAGCCGCATGAAATTATGGAACAGGTGCTCACGGCCCAGGATTGCCTTGAGTCCGGTGAACGGATTACCAACATCGTCTTTATGGGAATGGGCGAGCCCCTCGCCAACATGGATGCCTTGTCAGAAGCGGTTCGTCGACTCACGAATAAGTCGTGGGGGCTCGGATGGTCGCCGAGACGCATCACGGTATCGACTGCCGGCCTGGCGGCACGATTGAAAGACGTCGCTCCACTCGGCGTCAATCTGGCCATCTCGCTGAACGCGACGACAGACGACCAGCGTGCCAGCCTGATGCCGGCCGTGAATTGCATTGCTTCGCTCAAGACTTTGCTCTCCGCATGCCGTCGTTACCCCTTGCCGCTAACCAGACGACTTACTTTCGAGTACGTCCTACTGGCCGGGGTGAACGATCAACCGGACGATGCCCGCAGGCTCACCAAGCTCGTCCGAGGGATCAGATGTAAAATCAATCTGATCCCCTTCAATGAATTTCCCGGAAGTCCCTTCCGCCGCCCATCGGAACGTGACATTTTGGCCTTTCAAGCCATCGTGCGACAGGATGGCCTCGATGTGTTTGTCCGTAGGAGCCGTGGACGCGATGTCCTCGGCGCCTGCGGCCAATTAGGCAATCTCTCACCCCATTACGCAGCACGTGCCTTGACACAAATCGAAGCGCGTTGCTAGCATGCGTGGTGCCCACCCCCCAACCATGACCCGGCTGAATTCTCGACACCTCATGCAACTATCCTGGGTGATTCTCGCGAGCATGCTTGTGCTCGCTTTTGTATCGCCTGCCGTCGCAATGGAACCTCGGGAGTTCATCCTCTCCAATGGGATGAAAGTTCTGTTAGTCGAAGTTCCTAAGGCGCCGGTCGCCACCGTCCAGGTCTGGTATAAGGTCGGTTCACGCAACGAAGTCATGGGCCGTGCCGGCCTATCCCATATGCTTGAACATATGATGTTCAAGGGCACCACAAAGTACCCGAAAGGAACCTTCTCCCGTCTCATCAGGAAAAACGGCGGGATGGACAACGCCTTCACCAGCCAGGACTACACCGCCTACTTCGAGAACCTCGCAGCCGACCGCGTCGAGTTGGCCTTGGAGCTTGAGGCTGATCGGATGCAGGGTCTCATTCTCGATCGGAGTGAGCTCATGACGGAGCGAGAAGTTGTGAAGGAGGAGCGACGGCTACGCACAGAAGACGATCCACAGGGCGCGCTCGTCGAGGCACTCTTCGCCCAGGCTTACCTCAGCCATCCTTACCATTGGCCGGTGATCGGCTGGTTCAGTGACCTGGATGCAATGACCCTGGATGACTTGCAACGCCACTACGACACCTATTACTCACCCAACAACGCAACCCTCATCGTGGTAGGGGACATCAACGCCGACAGTTTGCTCCCGACGATTAAACAGTTGTTTGAACCGATTCCTCGAGGACCGGATCCCAAACCGATTACCACCTTGGAACCTGATCAAAAGGGCGAACGTCGCTTCCTCCTGAAGCGGGATGCGCAAGTTCCCTTCGTCATGATGGGTTATCGCGTGCCAAATTTTACGAGCGAAGACTCGTACGCTCTCGACATTCTGGACTCGATTCTGTCGCATGGGAAAAGTTCGCGCCTCTATCAAAACCTCGTGTACGAGCAAAAATCCTCGCTGGCAGTCGGAGCAGAGTACAGCTTGCTGCAGACCGACCCTGGGCTTTTTTACTTCTATGCCCTTGTGAGCCCAGGCCAAAAGCCGGAAGCGGTCGAAGAAGCCCTTCATCGAGAGATCAAGCGTCTCCAGACCGACCCCCCGAGCGAGCAAGAGCTTCAGCGCGCGAAAAACCAGGTTGAATCGACCCATGTCTTCGAACAGGACTCCAACTTCCGGTATGCGATGTTGCTCGGAGAGGCTGAATCCGTCGGAGCCGGGTGGCGGAAAATCGACCAGTTTATCGAACGGATCAGGGCAGTGACGGCCAAGGATATCCAACGTGTCGCACGCCAGTACTTAACCGAAGACAATCGGACGGTCGGGACCTTGATTCCCCTGCCTTCCAAACAGCCAGAAGCGCCCTCCGCCGCCGTGCACCAAGGTGGGCCCTAATCATGCCAACGATGAGTCAACCTCCTATCTCGCCACGAAGACAAGCGATCCTGGTTCTCGTGATGGGGCTCTGTGCCTTCCTCTTGGGAAGCCGTCCCGTCATCGCGGCCGAAATCGCGCCGACCAAATTTGTGACCGCCAACGGCATGACGGTGATCGTCCTCGAGCAGCGTTTCCTCCCCATCGTTGAAATCCACGCACTGATCAAAGCCGGCTCCGCCCAAGATCCTGCTGACAAAGCAGGACTCGCAAACCTCGTTGCCAGTCTCCTGGATGAAGGAACGACCACGCGCACGTCAAAACAGCTGTCGGAACAAATCGATTTCGTCGGCGGAGCCCTGGAAGCCAAGGCTTCAGAGGACTTTACCACCGCCTCTGCCCGCGTACTCAAGAAAGATATCGAGCTTGGCTTTACCCTGCTCGCGGACATGCTGCAACACCCCGCGTTCGCTAAGCAGGAATTCGAGCGGATTCGCACCCAAATCCTGGGCGAGATGGCAAGCGATAATGACGACCCCGGCCGTATTGCCATGAAGGCGTTCAACCAGCTTGTCTTCCACGGGCACCCCTACCGTTGGCCTGTCAATGGAACAGAGGAGACGCTCCACAAGATCACCCTGGCCGACGTGCAGGCCTTCTACGGACGGGAATATTCCCCTTCCCAGGTCATCTTGACCATTGTCGGCGATATTACCCTTGAACAAGCGACTGCGCTGACACAGACCCATTTTGGAGCCTGGAAAAAAGGAGCCGTGGCGGCACGGAACATGAAAAATCCCGCTCCGGTCGAACGAAGAACGGTCCAACTCATTGAGAAAGATCTCACCCAATCAACCATCATACTTGGTCATGCAGGCATCCCACGCACGCACCCTGATTTTTATACGGTTACGGTGATGAATTACATCCTGGGGGCTGGTGGGTTTTCTTCCCGGTTAATGGACTCAATTCGTGACAAGCAGGGATTGGCCTACGGGATCATGAGCCACTTCGATGCCCGGCTGATGCCCGGTTCATTCTGGGTGAACCTCCAAACCAAGACGGAGACGACGAATCAAGCCATTGCCGGAGTCCTGTCCGAAATCAAATCCATTCGTGACGCTCCCGTATCCGACCAGGAATTGGCCGAGGCCAAATCATTCTTGATTGGCAGCTTCCCGTTACGATTTGACTCCACGGCGAAACTCGCGAACGTGCTTGCCCAAGTGGAGTTCTACGGGCTTGGGTTCGAATATTTTTTGGAATACTCAAAGTGGATCGACCGGGTCACGAAGGAGGACGTGCAGCGCGTTGCCAAACAATACCTGGACCCCAAGCGGTATGCCTTGGTAGTGGTGGGCAATACCGCCAAGGCAAAGGTCAAGCGCTAGGCACTGTGTGTCACAACCCCCTAACAGGCATTCATGTTGACCGAATCTCTCCAAGTTAAGCTCAATACGCTCCGCCGGATGATTTTGGACCTGCAGTCCGTCCTAGTCGCCTTTTCCGGGGGAATCGACAGTACCGTCGTCCTCAAAATCGCCCATGAACAACTTGGTGACCATGCGTTGGCTGTCACTGCTGTCTCACCGACGTTTCCCCAGGTCGAGCTCGATGTTGCGAAACGCGTAGCTTCGGAGATTGGCGTTCGGCACGAACTGGTCCACACCGATCAACTCGAAGTCGCAGCCTTTGTTCAGAACGATGCAACCCGCTGCTTCCATTGCAAGACCGATCTCTATCAATTGCTGGACGGACTGCGCGAGCCGCACGCAAGTCGATGGATTGTGGACGGAACGAATCTCGACGATCTCGGGGATGATCGACCGGGAATCAAAGCGGCACGCGAGTGGGGAGTGCGAAGCCCGCTGGTTGAGGCCTCTCTCTCCAAGTCCGATGTGCGAGCACTCGCCCAGGCCTTAGGCCTCTCCAATTGGGATAAGCCGGCGGCTGCCTGCCTTTCTTCCAGAATTCCTCGGGGCACACCGATTACGATCGACAGTCTCCGTCGCGTGGAGCAGGCCGAAGACATTCTGCAGGCTGAGGGGTTTCGCCACGTACGTGTACGGGAGCATGGAGACGTAGCGCGAATCGAGGTTGGGGCGGAGGAGTTTTCTCGGTTGAATCAGCCCACTCTACGCGCGCATATCAGCGCTCGTCTCCGTCAGGCAGGATTTCGCTTCGTCTGTGTGGATTTGGAAGGGTACAGGCCTGGCGGGATCAGCCTTGGGTGACCCCGCCAGGTTCAGACATTATCGTTGGTAGGACTTTGACAAGGCCTCCAGCGCCTCGTCTGCAAATTTCCGGTGGTCCGCCTCGTTCAGACTTCGCTGCACGACCTTCTCCGCAACCATCAATGCCAAATTGGTGGTTTGGGCCCGAATATCCTGAATCGCCTTGCGCCGCTCTTGATCGATTTCACGCGTCGCATCGCCCTTGATCCGCTCAGCTTCAACCGTCATCCGCTGCTCATTTTCCTCCATGAGCCGCTGTGCCCGATCCTTCGCCGCGGCCAGGATTCCTTCCGCCTCTTTCGCGGCGGAGTTCAATTTGGCTTCGTACTCCTTGAGCTTCAACTCCGCTTCTGAGCGATGCCGCTCGGCCTGATCGAGACTGTCTTTGATTTTCTTTTCCCGCTCTTCCAAGACGCTCAAGATACCCGGAAAAGCAAACTTGTATAAGACGAAAAGGAGAATGACGAACGATACGATTTCCCAAAAAATCAGGGAAGAAAAGAAATGAGATTCAAACTGCGGCATGTGAGCTTCCTACCCTACCCCTTGCGGAGTCCCATAATGATGAACACAACGACCAGGCCATACAGTGCGATGGCTTCCACCAGCGCGAACCCAATCCACATATACTTTGTGACACGAGCTTCCGCCTCAGGCTGGCGCGCCACCACTTCAATGACCTTCCCGAAGATGTAGCCGATCCCCACACCTGCTCCGGCAAACCCTGCTGCTGCACAACCCATCCCTATCAACCCTGCTGCTGCTAAATCCATTGTTTGTCTATCCTCCTTTATGAAAACTCAATATACTTGAACACGCTCTCAATTTGTCTCCCGGCAGATCCGTAACCATCGACCACCTTGAGGCATTCCGCACGAGTCTGACGAAGAGGTTACGACGGTCAGTGCGCGTGCTCCTCGTGGCCATGTAGATGGTAGGCGTCCCCTAAGTAAACGCAGGTCAATATGGTGAAAATATAGGCTTGGATAAACGCGATCCCGACTTCCAGCCCATAGATCGCAACCGTGAATGCAAAGGGTAACCACCCGATCAATAGTCCGCCGCTGATTGCCATGCCGAACAGAACTCCGAGAATGACGTGTCCCGCCGTCATGTTTGCAAATAACCGAACGGCCAGTGAAATGGGCCTCGCCAACTGACTCATCAGCTCAATCGGTATCATCAATGGGAGCAGCCAGCCAGGCGTGCCCGGCGGTACAAGAATTCCCAGGAACTTAAATCCGTGTAACAAGAACCCCATCATCAGACTGATCCCATACACCACGGAGGCGAACACGGCTGTCACGACAATCTGACTCGTCACCGTATAGCTGCCAGGGACCAACCCGACAAGATTGCAAAAAAGAATAAAGAGAAACAAGGTCGCGATGAGGGGGAAAAATCGCATTCCATCCTTACCCATCGTGTCCAAGATCATGCTCCGAATGAAATCCACCATCATTTCCGCTATGCTTTGCAGCTTACCAGGCACCAGCTTACGCGCCGATCCTGCGATGACCATAAGCACGGCCACCAGGGAAATCACAACCCACATCATCACAACGGCCTTATTGATGGAGATATCCAATCCTCCTATCGAGATCGGGATCCAGTCGTGAAGTTCGAAAGAATGAAGAGGGCCTTCTTCCATCGCGTGCTCTTGCTCTCTCTATACGAAAGACGTTAGGCCTTCGGCCAGCGCTGCACAGACCGGTATGCGTTTCTGATCCCTGTCACGACACCCAATATAAGACCGCCAACCATCCCCCAGGGAGTAGAATCCAAAAGGTAGGTGTCACACACCCATCCCAATCCTCCTCCGACAATCAGCGCAGCGACCAGATCGCTTGCGATCCTGACCGCTTGGCCAAGCCCCGTGTACAATGGATCCTGTGAAGGGGGCATGTCGTACCCACGGAGGAGAGTGCAATGCAGCCCACGATGCAATGACTCTGCCGGTGGCGGGCTCGCAATTCAACCAGAATCGTCCTAATGTTGTCAAGCTGTGGCTTGCGCTGTGACACGGCAGACGCAGTCGAGTATAGTGCATTGGGCGTATGCGAAAAGCGGTACACGTTTACCCATGACTCGTGTGTCCCAACCATCATTCTTGAGCGGTGTCCCACAACCCTTGGTCCTTACGATGGAGGGGCGAGGGAGGACACCCTTTGAGCTGTACCGCATCATTGCGTCTCCCGCTCAGCCTTCGTTCCTACTCGAAAGCGGGAAGGGGGCAGGCGGAGGGAGCCGCTACTCCTATCTGGGGAGTAATCCCTTTTCGGTGCTGACCGGGCGACAAGGGCGGGCGCCAGCTCAAACCCACGGGGGATACGAGTGGTCTTCGGAAGATTCTCTTGGAAGCCTCTGCCGTCTATTTGCCGGCCCACGGGTCGAGCCTCCTCCAGATTTGCCTCATTTTATCGGTGGAGCCGTCGGCTATCTGAGCTACGACCTAGTACGAGAATATGAGATACTGCCGGCGATCGCCAAGGATGATCTGCTGCTCCCCTATTTACAATTTGGCCTCTATGACATCGTCATCGCTGTCGACCATCAGGCCAGCCTCGTACAGATCATTTTTTGCCCGCCCATAGAACGATTTTTGGGAGAATCTCGTGAGAAGCTTTACCGCGAGGGCCTGGACCGGCTGGCCGAGTGGCAAGCCAAGCTGGATAGCACACCACCTCCCCTCACTGCGTCGCCCCCCCTCAATCAGATCGCTTTTCATCCGGACCAGACACGGGACGCCTATATTCAACGGGTCCGGCGTTGCCAGCAGTATATTGCGGCAGGAGACATCTACCAGGCCAATCTGTCGCATCGATTCACTCTGGAACCTCGTAGCACCTACGACGCCCGTGTGGATCGACAGCCCCACGAGCAGGAACTCTATCGGCGTCTGCAAGCCATTAACCCATCGCCGTTCTCAGGGCTTGTGCACTTCGACGAGGTCACGCTGATCAGTGCTTCACCCGAACGGCTCATCCGCCTCCATGACGGTCGGGTGGATACACGCCCGCTTGCCGGAACCAGGCCTCGTGGGCTCGACACCTATGACGATCAACGCCTCATCGGTGAGTTACTCGCAAATGAGAAGGAACGAGCCGAACACCTCATGCTCGTTGATCTCGAACGAAACGACCTGGGCCGTGTCTGCCAATACGGCACCGTGCAGGTCGATGAATTCATGGCCATTGAGCAATACTCCCACGTCAACCACATCGTGTCGAATATCAGCGGCGCCTTGAAACCGAACACGACGCCCCTCAACCTGATTCAGGCGCTATTCCCCGGAGGCACCATCACGGGCGTGCCAAAGATCCGCTGCATGGAGATTATTGAGGAGCTAGAACCGGTACGCCGCGGCCCCTACACCGGATCTTTTGGATACATCGGCTGGAACGGAGACCTCGATCTCAATATTGTCATTCGAACTCTGGTATGGTGTGGGGAGAAGGGCTACTTGCAGGTCGGGGCCGGGATTGTTGCCGACTCCGAACCGGCCAAAGAATACCAAGAAACGCTCCAGAAGGCCCAGGCCTTCTTCAGTGCACTGCGGCAGATGTAACAATGTTCATTTACCTCAATGACCGGTTCGTCAAAGAAGAGGAGGCCGTCGTCTCTGTTTTTGACCATGGTTTTCTCTATGGCGATGGGGTCTATGAAACGATTCGCTCTTATGGGGGCCGGATCTTCATGCGGGACCAACATCTTGCCCGGCTTCGCCGATCTGCGGATGCGATCGGCCTGACCATTCCGATTCTCGAGGACAGGTGGCCGGTACTCCTTCACGAGGCAATGACAAAGAATGACGTCGGCAATGATCGAGTCGATGCCTATCTCCGCATCACGATCACTCGCGGAGCAGGCGATATCGGCCTTGATCCGGCCTTATGCCCTATTCCCACCGTCGTGATCATGACCAAACCCCTCGCACCACCCTCGCCCCAGACCTATCAAAACGGCGTGAGCCTGGTTGTCGCCAAGACCAGGCGCAATCTTCCAACTGCTCTTGATCCTCAGATCAAAGCCACCAACTTTCTGAACAACATTCAAGCCAAACGGGAAGCGATCGCGGCTGGAGCCTTTGACTCCATCTTACTCAATTGGGAATCCCATCTGACAGAATGCACCGTCAGCAATCTCTTCTTCGTGCAGGCTGGCCGACTCTGTACCCCGGCACTTTCATGCGGCTTGCTGGACGGTATCACGCGCGATATCGTTCTCAACCTCGCTCGAGAGTTGCAGATCTCCGTCGAGGAAGGATCTTTCGGAGTCGAAGCGATCCATAAGGCAGACGAGTGTTTTGTCACGAACACAAGCATGGAGGTCATGCCGGTCACCAGGGTCGACGGGCATCCGATCGGGAATGGGATACCGGGGCCTCTCACCCAACAGCTCCATCGGCATTTTTCGGCCAACCGAAGACGTTTTCTAGAACCCTAGCAAGGCCATCCGCCCACAAACTCTTGTGTTTTTCCGCGCTCTTTACGGCTGACGGCACGGCACAAGATCTGCATTTTCTTGACTCCATGGAGCAGGCTGGTATCGTTCACCCATGCGCAACAACCTTTCTCTCAGCATGACCTCCTTCAGGCGGCACGCAGCCATTGGCCTAGCATCCTGGGTAATGGCCGGCATGAGCTCGCTGACCTTCTCTGTACCGACTACCACGGCAGAAATTTATCAGTATATCGGGCGCGACGGCTCAATCTCCCTTACCAACGTCCCGTCAGACTCGCGATACCAAAAAATCGAAGCCGAATCTAGCCGATTCCACACGACAATGTCTGAGCAAGAACTCGAACCAGTCATTCGTCGACACTCTTCGCAACAGCGGATCCATCCCGCACTGATTCGAGCCGTCATCAAAGCTGAATCCGACTTCGATCCACGGGCAGTGTCTCGCGCCGGCGCGATCGGCCTGATGCAACTCATGCCGCAGACAGCTATACGCCTGGATGTACGGGATATGTATAATCCGGATGATAATGTGGGCGGAGGGGCCAAATACCTACGACAGTTGCTAGATCGCTTCCATGGGAATTTACCACTCGCCCTGGCAGCCTATAATGCCGGAGAGAATGCCGTCGACCGTTATCAGGCACTCCCCCCGTTCGATGAGACGAGGCAATATGTCCGAAAGGTTCTCCGATACTACCGCACATTCCTGGTCCGCGACGGCGCCATCATGAAATACCCGGTCAGCCAATACGTCCCCGCGGAGATAAGAGTAGACCACGCGATTTCTGAATTGTCTTCCCGCTAACAGCTTCCCCGCTCGATAGGCGGCTGTGTTGTTGCCAGCCAGCCCGCTTGGTCTCTGGAAAATCTGACCGATAATGGGCTCCGACACTATTTTCCCGCCACAATGCCGCTTCCGCAACGCATTGCGCCACCTGTATCATGTTTTTCACCTCCAGCGCTGCTCGGCTCGCAAAGGGCTGACTCACGAGTTGGCCCCATCGCGACAATTGAGCACAGGCTCGGATGAGTGACTCGCCTGAACGAATGACGCCAACCTGTCCCCACATCGTTCGGCGAAGTGAGCTCCTCAGTTTTTCCACATCCTCCAGTATGCCAAATTGGCCCGCTCGGAGCGTGGCATCCTGAGACGAGATCATGGGGGACCTAGGCTGGCCGGCAAACGCCACAGCTGCCGATGCCGCACGAAGGCCAAATACTAATCCCTCAAGCAAGGAATTACTCGCCAGACGATTCGCTCCATGCACACCACTGCATGCCACTTCCCCGGCGGCAAAGAGCCCCGGAACAGACGTCGCACCGTTCAGATCGGTCCAGACCCCTCCCATCATATAATGAGCGCTGGGAGACACAGGGATCCACTCTTCTGTGATATCAATGTCATAGCGAAGACAGGTCGCATATATTGTCGGGAAACGTCGCTTCACAAACTCTGCGCCCAAGTGGGTCACATCGAGATAGACGTGCCGAGCTTTTGTGGTTGCCATCTCTGCCAAGATTGCCCTGGAAACAATATCCCGCGGCGCTAAGGCTCCCATGGGGTGGTAGCGTTGCATGAACAGCGCCCCTTTATTGTTGCGCAGCTGCGCACCGTCCCCCCGCATCGCTTCTGACAGTAAGAACGGCGGACTCGACGGCAAGTAGAGTGCCGTCGGATGAAATTGGACGAACTCCATATCTTGAAGCACAGCGCCAGCGCGCAGTGCCATGGCCATCCCATCGCCAGTGGCATTTGGAGGATTGGTCGTCCTCGCATAGATCTGCCCGGCCCCGCCGGTGGTCAAGACGACTGCGCGAGCCGGAAGGACGAACTGTCGACCAGACCCTTCATCCAGCACAACGGCCCCGCTGCAGCGCCCCGCCTCGACTACGAGATCCACGGTAAAGTGATGGTCCAATCGCTGAATACGCTCCTGCCTGTTCACCTCGGCAATTAACACCCGTACCATTTCGTTCCCCGTCGCATCCCCCCGCGCACGCAGAATGCGGCTTCTACTGTGGGCTGCCTCCCGAGCGAACGCGAACTTGCCGCCGACTTTGTCAAACTTGGCTCCCCACCTGATCAGTTCTTGAATCCGTTCGGGCCCTTCCTCAACGAGAACCCGCACCGCTTCTTTCCGGCAGAGCCCGTGCCCCGCTTTGAGCGTGTCGGTTAGATGAATGGCCACGTCGTCTTCTTCACTCATCGCCACAGCCACGCCACCCTGGGCATGAATCGAACTACTCTGGAGTGGATGCCCTTTCGTGAGTACCATGACACGTCCGGCACGGCTCAACTCCAGCGCGGCGCGGAGGCCGGCCACACCGCTTCCAATGACCAGGAAATCGGCCTCCACCGGAACACGCGATCGACGAGATGACATTAATTACTTCTTCTTGGAAGAACGTGTGGGGTCCGTCGTGGCCTGCCGAGCTTGTACACCAAAGGGAGAATCGCCCTGAATCCCGCGCAAAAGGATCGATTGAGTTCCGACCCACTGCAATTTCGAATGACCTCGCTGCCGGAGCCCTGAATCTTCCCCATCCTTTTTCCAAAGCCCCTGCCAATGCACGAACACATCGATGTTGTCCCCATCGATCATGATGCGCTCGGTCGCGAAGTCCAACGTGATGGTGCTAAATGTCTCGAAATCGCCCTTCGCCTCTTCCTTCAGCCGCTCAAGCTGGTCAACCGGCATCATCAGAGCTGCCAGATCCGAAGAATCTTCCCTCACATAGGCTAGGCGAAGCGCCTCCACCGCCCGATCGATACGGAGATACCGTTCGTGATCCTCAGGGTAGTGAACCTTCTTGCCACTGCAGCCGACAGCGAGAAACGCGATCGAGCCGGCCAGGATCAAGACGGGGAATAATGAGAATTTGTATGGCACCATCGTAATCGCAGTATAGGAATGGCAATCAGGCAGGTCAAGCGCCTGCGAGGCATACATCACCAAGCTCCCGGCGCCAGCCGTCGACCTCGGTCGAATCATAATCAATTTAATCCGTCGATGATCTTGCTATTTGAGGAGAAAACTTCTACACTCCGCGACTTGCAGGGGAGCGAACGCATGTCCAGTGTGCTGAAAAAACGCCGTAAAAAAATGCGCAAGCACAAGTACAAGAAGCTGCGCCGGCGTCAAAAGTTTGAACGTCGCAAAAACTAGACTGATACGAGAAGGGAGCGGAATGGTCCGTGCCCGAAGACGAAAGGATTGCAACGGCGTCCGGACTGCCATCTCCGTCTACCGTGGTGACTATCTCATTACCCCTCTACGAAATCGTGTGTCGCTGTCAGTCGCAAGTAGCTCATCGAGTCCAATACACAGTTCTAGCTGCCACGACGCTCCCGTTTGAGTCTTCCTCTCCGCTGCGCTTCCACGGTGCTCCATAACCACATCCTCACACAGTATGCTGCAAAACGATTCTCCTGTTGTGCCGCATGTGCGAACCATCGAATTGCACCTGTGCCAAAATAGTTTCCCAGTCTGCTAAGATCGTTCCTCATTATGTCTACCTTTTCACGATTTCTCCCATTTCTGAAGCCCTACCTGTCCCGCATGGTGCTGGCTGGTCTATTGGTCATGGGAGTCGCTGCCACCAATCTGGCTCTACTGCGATTGGCCGGAACACTGTGGGATATCATCACTGTGCAGCACGACCAGTCCAAGATGACGGACATGATCACCGGCTTTCTCGGACTCGTCATCCTGCAGGGGCTCTGTTCGATGGGCCATAGCTATCTGACCGCATGGATTTCACAGCGCATCATCGCCGACTTTCGCCGTCATCTCTTTGCGCATTTGCACACCCTATCGGTGAGCTTCTTTGCCCGTCGACGAACCGGAGAACTTCTCTCACGGCTGATGAGCGACGTGACGGTCATTCAATCGGTTGTCACAGAGACGCCGATCGACAGTGCAAAACAGCTCGTGACCTTTCTCGGAGGGATCACGTTCCTGCTGACGATGAATTGGCGCCTCTCTCTGTTGATTCTCATTCTGCTCCCCTTGCTCGTCCTCGCCGCCAAGATCTTCGGGCGAAAGTTGAAATCCCTCTCGACCTCGATTCAGGATCACACCGCGGCCATGAGTACCCTCATCGAGGAAGTGATCTCCGGCATTCGAATCGTGAAGTCTTTTGTCCAAACCCGGCGCGAGGAGACGAGATTTGCGGCTCAAGTCGAACAGACTTTGGCGTTAACGATGCGAAAGGCCGTCGTGATGGCAGTGTTTATTCCCGTCATTAGCCTCCTCACCTTTTCCGCAGCGGCGGCAGTGTTGTGGTATGGAGGGCTGCAGGTCATCGAAGGAACCGTCTCGCCAGGCGACCTCGTTGCGTTCGTCCTCTTTGCCGGTATACTCATCGGCCCCTTCAGTTCCGCCGCCCGCGTGTTCGCGCAGATCAGGGAGGCACAGGGGGCCACTGAACGGGTGTTCGAGATCCTAGACACGCGCTCCGAGGTGAGCGACTCCCCTTCGGCCACATCGCTGCCCACCGTCTCGGGGCATATCCGGGCAGAGCACGTCAGCTTTACCTATGATCCACGCCAACCGGTCTTGACGGATCTCTCGTTCGAAGCACTGCCTGGCGAGCTCGTCGCCATCGTCGGCCCTACCGGGGCCGGGAAAACGACCGTGATGAACTTGCTCCACCGTTTTTACGATCCAACAGAGGGGCGCATTACCATCGACGGGCATGATCTCCGCGAAGTCACTACTGATAGTTGGTATCGGCAGGTCGGACTGGTTCCGCAAGAAACGATCTTATTCGGCGGGACAATTTTCGACAATATCAGCTACGGGGACGAGAAGGCCTCTCATGACATTGTGGTCGCGGCAAGCCGTGCCGCCCACGCCCACGACTTCATCATGAGTTTCCCGGACCAATATCGGACCATCGTGGGGGAAAAAGGGATCAACTTGTCCGGCGGGCAGCGTCAACGCATCGCCATCGCCAGGGCCATCGTGAAAAATCCACGGATCTTATTGCTGGATGAAGCCACTTCTGCCCTCGACAGTGAGTCGGAACGACTCGTCCAGGAGGCACTGGAGCAACTCATGAAGGGCCGAACAACATTTGTGATTGCCCATCGGTTGACGACCATCCAGCGAGCCGATCGGATTCTCGTCCTCAACAAGGGGCGTCTCGTAGAAACCGGCACCCATGCCGAACTGATGGAACGTAAAGGGCTCTATCAGTACCTCTATACCCTCCGCCTCATCGAACTCCCCTCATAAGCTCTCCGCAGGATGCTCAAAAAGGCTGTCCAGCAAGGCCGCAGCGAGCTCAGAGGCGAGGCGTACACTTCGGTACGTTGAGCCTCTGAGCGATGCGAGAACGCTGCTGGCAGTCTTTTTCAGCATCCTGCCAGTTTACATCCCGACTGTTTCGATAATCCGGATATCTTCAGCCGTGAGAGTGAGCCGTTCAGCCTGAAGATCATCTTTCATATGCTGTTCGTTCGTGGTACCGGTCAATGGAAGCATCCCGACCTGCATGGCAAATCGAAACACGACTTGCGCAAGACCGGTCTTTAACCGTTGGGCAATGACTCGAACGTTTGGATCGCTAAAAACTTCCCGGTTGGCAGTCAAGAGCGAAAAGCCTTGATAGATGATGCCCTGGGTCCGGCAGATCTCCCGCACCTCTTTGTCCCACCCAAGCGCGGCATAGCAACGATTCTGCACCATCATGGGTTTCACGGCCGCCTTGGCACAGAGCTGAGTGAGTTGCTCGGGAGTGACATTGCTGATCCCGATCATCTTCGTTTTCCCTGACTGATAGAGCCCTTCGATGGCGGCCCACACCTCCCAGTCCGCAGCTCCCAATCCCTGCCGCTGATAGGGCCCGTGTAACACATAGGAGTCGAGATAGTCAGTGTGCAAGTGAGCTAACGAGCTGTCGAAAGACTGGACCACTTGGGTCGTGAGAGCGGCCGAGGCATCGTATGGGGTGCGATGGTCCTGACCATTCGTCGGCGTAAATTTGGTCTGAAGAAACAGGCGGTCGCGCGGAATCCCTTGCTGCGCAAGGGCCAGTAGGGCATCCCCGACCTGGGCTTCCTGGTAATGGATCAGTTGGTTGGCCGTATCGATAGCCGTGAAGCCAGCAACCACAGCTAACCGCACCAGCTGTGCCGTGGCTTCCTTTTTCCATGCCGTGCCATACATAAACGAAGGAACGGGCACATTGTTATAGGTAGTCAAGGGCATGTGTCGACTCCAAGATGAATAGACTGCTGATGTCCGCAGGGGGTACGCTGCGATCCGTTACGAAGAGGCGGCATGCCGGGCTCGAATGAGCTCCGACACGGGGTAACCCAGTTGCTGGGCTCGCTCGACCAGACGCTGATATGTAGCCTCGTCAAGCTGATGGGTCCGAGACAAGATCCAGAGATATCGACGATCCGGAGTCCCCACCATCGCAGTCCGGTACTCTGGATCGAGATCGAGTATCCAGTAGTTCCCGTCGCGGGATGAGCCAAACAACCGAGCGAACCAGTTATCGAACGTCACCGTGAGTCGCGCATTTGTCTCGGCATCGACGACCGTTGCAACTCCCTTCGCCCGCTCGACCCCTCCGGATTTCGTCACGCATTCATTGTGCACATCGATCGCCCCGTCTGGGCGACGGGAGTATATTGCCTTGGAATCCACGCAGTGACGTTGGAACCACATCGGGAGTCGCGCTATTTCGTACCACGTACCGGCATAGCGCGAGAGATCTACCGACACAACAGCCGATAGCTCACCTCTCGAATCCAGTCCTGCGCAGGAAACAAAATTAAGGCATAGGGTTATGAGCGTCAAACTGGCGCACACAGAATCTCGCCGGTTGGCGCAATCTCGCAATGAAAAGCCCCCCCGCCGACAGCAGCCTCTCCTCCCATTCCCAGGAGGCCACGGCAACGAACCGTGGCCTGGCTATTTTTCCAAGAAGAGCTTACCTCCGGACAGCAATCCCGTGAATATCCGCCGTTTCTTTTCCTTCTTTCATATTCGTGATAGCTGCTTGCCCTTTATAGTGACCGACTTTCCCTCCGCTATCCACGTGAATGACCCCGACACCAGGAATCGTCCCCTTGGCATTATTCACCGATTTGTCATTCCCCGTAAGTGGACTGGGGCCGCGCAATCCGACGAAGACATACTGCCCGTCCGGCGCGCTGTCTATGAGGTCTGGAGCTGGATCATTGTTTGCATCCGTCACCAGCTCAACCGAGCCCACGCTCAGGTTCGACAGCGTATCGATGATTTCGACGTTGTTCCCGGCCCGGTCCACACTCCACAGATAGCGTCCCATCCCGGCCATCCCGTGGGAATCGGCAAATTTCTCATCCCGTTGAGACACCAGCTTCGCGGAGATAGACTTCGGAAGCGCGGACAGATCGAGGGCGTACACGTCGTATGAAAGAGGCGCCACGGGCCAGCCTCCGCCGGAATTGATGTACATCGTCTCGCTGACCTGAACACCGCCGCAGCCGGCAGGGTGAACCTCATTGTTGTTGAGCATGGCCAGAAGATTCATCGGCGTGGTGGTGACATCGAACACCACTAGCCCTCCTCCCCGCAATGTGACAAAGGCATAGCGGCTGGACGACTCCGTGATCGGACAAATCGGCGAGGTATCAGGACGCTCTCCACCCTCCCACGTTGCGAGATTTACCACGTCCTTCTCGGGATCGAAGGTGAACGTGTGCTTGGCATAGTCGGTCCAGATGCGGATGAACTTCTTCTCTGCGATATTTGCCGCAATCGCCATCTTCTGATCAGGTGTCGGCCAAACCGCATGGACATTCTTCCCCATCAACAAACAGGCCACCGGCTTACGGGTTTGAGCATCCATAAAGAATGCATGGCCGCTCAGGAACGAGATGATGGCATGATTCTGGTCCTTATTGAAGAAGAGCATATGCGGACGCCGGACTGGTTTCTTGGTTGCCGATTCACAAAATGTGTTGATCTCACCGGCAAAATCGATGGTGACAACCGGTTTCGCAGCGTCAGGCTTCGCCGCAAGTGCTGCACCATCGTAGATGTAGAGAACACCTCCGCTTTCTTTTGCCGTATCGGATTGATCAGTGATCCACACTTCATAGGCGGAGGCCGGAGCTATACCACCGATTCCCACTCCCGCCCAGACCATGGCACTCACCGAGATGGAAAAAATATACCGAGCCAAAACTCTGCTCACCGACTCATAAGCCGTCATATCTGGCCTCCTTAAACCACATCTCACAGATACAAACATGCCACTTGCTGACAGGCAATGGCCCTCCCAGACGAAAGAGACGATCTAGCGTAGAAGGATTGCGTGAAGAGTTCAATAGGCTATCTGTCTAATAGATCGTTGGCACCGATGTGCTGCTGCTCGAAGCGCCCGTGAAGCGTGAAGACTATCTTGACGCGCTATCGGCGGTCCCTTGCAAATCCACTTCGAGCAGGACTGCGCTGCCTGGTTTCTTGGAACTAAGTCCGTCAACGGCCTTTCCTAAATTGTGGCGGGATACTTTGTCGAGGCGGAGGTGGTGACGACGGTGGCCGAGGCTGGTTGAAAAATGGAGCAGGCCTCCCAAAATATGGATAGGCTCCGTACGGCCGCCCCCAATAGCCAAACGGCGAGTAATACGGGCCATAGAAGGTAGCGGCACCGCCCGATGATTCTTGTGACGCGACTCTGGTCCAATCGGTCAAGTGTTTGATATCGAGAACGGGATAGGTGTATTCACTGTCATCCAGTGGTCTGGTCGTAGAGCCAGTGACAACCGCGACCACGGTAATCGCGGTGCCAGGAGGGACAGTTGCTGGATCGAGAAACTCTTCCCGAACAGCCAGGAAACGCCCTTCGGAACGGGTTCGCTCCGTTGTTGAGGGTCCTCCCCCTTCAGCAGGAAGTTGGAGAACCTCTATTTCTGTCCGTGTATCCGTCCGTTTGGACTTGATGACGACACCAGCGACCATGATGACCCGACCGACATAATTGCCGGGGGCCGAGCGAAGGTCGGCAAAGGCGACCGTGGTATCGATCTGTTGTTCCAGTTCAGGCGGTATAGAGATATAGCCTCTGCTCCGCTGGACCTGATGGGCCGACTCAGCACAGGCCGACAGGGTCAAAAGCCCGATAAGAAGAATGATGCCGATCCTGTGAGACATAGGAAATATCTACTCCTAGAAATGATAGGAGAGGCCGAACAAAATATTCTGTGCCCTGTAGTCTCCTTCAAATCCTCCCCCAGCGACGAACGCATCATCGAATCGCAATGTGGCCCCTGTATATTTGTATTCGGTAAAGACTGCAACGTAGGGGGTGACAAATGCGCGCAGGCCTGCAAGCAGATTCCATCCACCGTTGACACTGGTATCACTTCGGGTTGTGGTGGAGTCACTGATGTGGGCAATCACCGCACCCACACCGGCCCCCGCATATGGCTGAAAGGTGCGTCCCGGGTACCGGGCAAGAAGGTTGATTCCTACCGTGGTCAGACTCAAATGGACCCCGGGAATGTCATCCAAGTTTTTGATGTGCGGCGTGCTCTGCAGGACTTCGCCCTCAACCCCGAACCAACTGTGCTCAGCATAGTATCCGAGCTTGGCCCCATAACTGATCGAATTCTGGAGGTCAAAATCGGGGGCTCGAAGCCCCGCGTTGATATTCGTTCCGGAGATATCGGTGAGTTGATCCGCGAAGGTGACCCCAACCATTCCAGCCACATACCTTTCAGCAGAGGCGGAGCCAGGTATTCCGAAGGTCGCGATCGAGAGCCAGACTGCGAGAAGGCCAACGGCAATCCGAATCTTCGTCTCCACAGTGAAGTGATCTCCCTGTGAAAGGCTCCCTATCATCTTACTACCAGGCCGCCTGATTGCGTATAGCCCCTGCAAAGGCCGTTCCGTTCGCGGCTCAGACGCAATCATGAAGGTATGTAAGGAGAAGCGTACGGAGTGAGGCGGGAGGTAGTTGCGGCTAACTGCATTGTTTCATTGAAGCGCTTTCCCGGTCATCCTGGCAAAGGGACAGCTCGAAGGAACCTTCGCATCTCCCAGACCGATGGGTGGGGCTCCTGCAATTCCGGATGCTCCAAGTCGATTTGAATATCATAGAGAGGGGCATCACCAATTCCGACTTGAGTCACCTGATACCAGCAATCGTACTTTTGCCCCCAGCGGTCCAGATACCGCAGCCTGATATAGCCATGGCCCATAAGTGTTGTGCGAATTGGAGCGTCCGGGCCCAATACGATGGATGCCACGTGCTTCTGACCTTTTGGACCCCGAGGATAGATTTTCTTGACGGAGAAATTCCCTTCCCACCCGCCCATATGCAGAAGACAATCGTATGCCACACCCCCGCCCAGATTCTGAAGCTCAGGATAAACTGTGAGAACATTCCCTGAACTCATCGTTGCCATGTTTGTCACCCGAAGATCCGGCTGAGCCGCGCGGAACTCCTTCTTCGTTCGACTCACAAATACATACAAATAGAACGAAGCAATGGCCACGACAATGAGAAAAGAGACCAGGCCAAGTATTAACCACCAATCCATGCCGACCGGTATATATCAGATCTTGTGCTGAAGCTGAACTGGCGAGAGGGATCGTCTCTAACAAGTATCGCGTACCATCTGGGATCACCCTGTTGGGTTCTTCCTCCGCATCTCAGACGGCTCCAACCAGACAAGTAGTTGAAATTGCGGCATTCATTCAAGGCGTCAGTCTTGCTTTCCTCTTCACGCGGCGCATAGGGCGATGGCGGGCAAACAGGCCAAGGGGGGATTAGGCATGGACAAACAGATGACCGCAGGCGAGCGCTATGAACATGGGCTTGTGCTTAAGCGAGTGCAGATGTTCCATCAAGCGATCGACGACTTCCGAAAAGCTTCCGTCGATCCTCACTATACCGGAAAAGCGCAAGTCCAGATCGCCCTCTGTTTGAGTGCCGCCGGTCGCCCAGAGGAAGCAGTCATGGCCTTCCGGCAAGGGTTGGCGACACGCACGTTCTCACCCGAAGAAGAACGCCACATCCTCTATCACATGGGCCAGACATTGGAATCGTTAGGCCGCTACGAGGAATGTCTCAAGATCTATGCCTGGATCAAGAAAGAGGACCCGGGGTTCGGCGACCTGGAGGAACGGATGAAACATCTAAGGGCAGGTGGCAGCGGGCCAGTTCCATCGGCTCAGGGTTCGTGGCAGACCTGGATCGATGAGGTATGCACACGTGGCCGACAGTTGAAGCCGCAGATGGTTGCTGTCCTGGAACAGGCAGGCCAGTGGCTAAGCCGGAAGGCAGACGGTTTGATGAGCCGGCGCGTCTTCGAAACACAGAGCGCCGACGCTCTCGACACAGCAAGCGAACAGCCATCTCAGGCCTTCAGGCAGAAGCCACAGAGTCACCCGGCACCGCGGGATCGCAGGGTCGAGAGTCGGCGGCATCCCCGAGTGCCGGTCCGTCTGCGCAACCATTTTTCCTCAAGGGGTCGAACGGTGGCCGGTGAAGGCGAGTTGCGTGACCTCTCACCGTGGGGATGTCGCGTCAGGAGTTCCGTGGCCGTTCTGGTCGGGGCAGACTTGGAATGTTGCATCTTCCCACAGGATGCGGCCAATCCATTCATCATCGACAGCGCCACGGTTCGCTGGACCAGTCCTCAGGAGTTCGGCCTGGTCTTCACGAATATTCGCCCCGGTGTTCAGCGACAAATCTCGCAGCTCTGTAGAACGCAGGCCGCGTGAAGGAACCATTCAGCTCTTTTTGTGCAGCTGAGCAGCGACTTCTTCGTAGATATATCGGCGATGGCCGACAGCCATGAGCCGGATGGTGTGCCCCTTGCGGTCGATGGCATAGACGATCCGAAATCGGCGAACACGGAATTTCCACAGCCCGTCAAGCTCACGGCGCAGTGGCTCGCCACATTCGGGATCAGAGGCAATAGCACGACTCGCTGCCTTGACCGATCGTTTCAAGTCGGGATGGAGGGAACGAATGACCTCGCCCACATGCGGAGGAATGACGGGTCGAAAAGGTGTCACGCAGTACGGCGCTTTTTCACAGGAGTCATCGGCTCACCAAAGATATCCTCGAACGAAAGCCCCTTCTTGCCGGTTCGATAAAACGCCCGGCTCTCTGCGATTTGATTCATCAGAGCAGGATCACTGAGCACATCCAGCGTCTCCTTGAGACGGGCATACTCCTGAACGTTGACTAGCACGGCAGCAGGCCGGCCGTTCTTCGTAACCACAACCTCCTCCTCACGCTCATCTACCGCGGCGACCAATTCAGGCAACCGGGTCTTTACTTCTGATAGCGGCAATGTTTTAGCCATGACCTGCCTCTCGAATCGATATGACCATAATTCTGGTCATCAGAATATCCCAGGGGATAATTGGCCGTCAACCAGGCAGGATAATCAGCTGCCGCGGGGGTGGGGCTCAGCCGCTCCCGCACCTCCCGGAGCGACCCGTTCGGGCCTGTCGCGGCGGAACCCTTCTCGAATTCCTTCAGGCGCGCACGCCTTCAGTCAGTTCCAGCTTTCCTTCTTCGCGCACATTATTCATGCGGGCTTCTACTGCAACTGCGGATACGCAGCTGCGACAAGCCAGCATGCCCACAAGCCACATGCTGGCGGGCGGGCTCGCCCCTCCTGACCTCGACGTACTGCTTCGAGTACGCCTCGGTCTCTCGAAGCTCCACGCGCCCGTCTCGCTCGGCGTCTCCACAGTTTCGTCACGACCCCCCATGAATAATGGGCGCTGGCCACGCCTCGACGGGTCCCCGCTCCTCCGGTGACATCCGCTCCGAGCCCCACCCCCACGCTCCGAGATATGTAGAATGACTCCGTTGTTTCTCCCCGAACCGATCATTTCTCGAAGCTGAACGAACGTTCTCATGATGGCAATATTGACTTGGATGGCGCGCTCGCTATGCAGCACGCTCGAAAGCATCGCCACCCCTTGTTCTGTAAAGGCGTAGGGGCGGTATTTTCTGCGTTGCCACGGCCTGTCTTTAAGGTCACAAATTGTGACCTTAAAGCGGTTGCTTCCTTCTCTGTCAGTTGGAACATGAAATCAGCAGGAAAGCGGGAGACGTTTCTCCTTACTGCCTGGTTGAGCGTTTTGGCAGGGACGCCATAGAGCGCTGCCAGATCTGTATCCAACATCACGGGCTGTCCACGGATCAGCAGAATGGTTCGTTCAACCTGTTTGCTCAGTATTGGCACGGCCATGTCCGTTCTCTTCCTGATAGAAAGGTCCTCCTGTGCGCCACAGAACCTCGTTGTCTCTGTTGTCACAAGTCAATGAGCAAAAAGTTGAAATGGAAGTATTTACGGGGAGGTAAGGGTGGGGGCTCGTCTAGCCCTTGAAGGGTAGGCTGGTCGATCCTCAACTGCGCGCGTCGAACGAGCACATTCCTATCGTGCGCGTTCCGCGAGCAGGAGGACGACCAGGCTGCCCTTCCCATCCTTCTGAGAGCGCGCAATGCACGGCACCGGGGACAAACCAGACCAGCTGATCATATCTATCTGCCGACGTTGTACGGGAGGAATATCCGGTGGTTAAGACAAGGCAGTTACTTGGGAAAGCCTGATGTTTGAACTGATTGCCGCCCTATTCCACTTCGACTGTGATGGTATGGCTGGCCGCCACAGTATCGTGGTCCTTGGTGGCGCCTTTCACAGTGATCTGGTGAGTCCCCTTGCTCAGGCCCTTCAGTGTTCCAGAGAAACCCTTCTGATATTCATCGTCCACGTAGACATGGACATGCGTCGGGTCGGAACCTTTGGCCAGCTCGTACTTCAAATCAAAACTGTCACTGACCTTATCCCCATCCTTGGGAGAGGTAATGACCACCTTCGGCGCATGTTTTACTGGCGGGGTGACCGGTTTATCCTCTGCAAAGACTGAGGCTCCACTGAGACAAGCAGCTAACACAATCCCTAACCCCATGAACCAGATACGCCCCATCGTCTGCATCGCGACCTCCTTCTTTGGGCCGACTAGGCCGATACTCCACACTACCATCCACTGCGGAATGTTTTCTCGTCAAATCTGATTGCCCATTGCAATGGAGGAAGCATAGAGCCCACCAGAGCCTCCTTATCTTAGAGGCTCTGGTGGCCCTGAAGATAACTGACGGTGGTCCTATTGCACGTCGACCGTGATGCTGTGGGTGGCAGTGACGGGATCATGGTCCTTGGTGGCGCCGGTCACAGTGACTTTGTGCGTCCCCTTGCTCAGATTTTTCACTGTTCCAGCAAAACCCTTCTGATACTCATCGTCCACATAGGCATGGACATGCGTCGCTTGGGAGCCCTTGGTTAAGTCGTACTTCAGCTCGAACGTGTCGCTGACCTTGTCCCCGTCCTTGGGAGACGTAATCATCAACTTCGATCCATCCTCCACCGGCGCCTTTGCCGGCTTATCTCCAGCGAATACCGGCGCCACGCTGAGAGCGGTAGTGAGTGCAATCCCTAAACCCATGAACCAAATACGTCCCATCATCTCCTTGACCTCCTTGTTTGAACGAACTGAATGGACCGTGCTACTACCATCCCCTACGGGATATCTTCCTGGCTGAATACTAGCCGTTCTCCGTAGAGAAGTTCGTAATATTCTACTTTTCATGATTGCCCCAGTCAATCCGCCTCAACAGCACCGAGCGAGAAATTTCCCATCTCTATACCTATATCTAGCGAGGCGGCTGGCGCGCTCCCCATTGCGCACTTCGAGCGACCCTAATCTCTCTAGGGCTGGGGGCTGATTGGTCTTCCAGTGCGCGCGTCCATTTGTATTCCCTGCTCCATGTCAATACAAGCCAAGCAAGGGCGTGAGGAGCTTTCGACTGCGGCCGTCGAGCGAGGCCCTTCTGAGGGCGCGCGCTCCGGGAGCAAAGAAAGCTCCTCACGCCCTTGCGACGTTCCTTCTTCGACCGCGCGTTGCGCGAGCACAGAAGATCATCAGGTCCCATCCCCTCCTTCCCTGTCTTGCCACGTAATATGGTATTGTAAAAAAAGCAGGAGCTCGACGATGGCCATTCAGGCACAGTTTCCCGACGAGCAGAACATCGAGGGTTGCTTCATCAGGCAACCGGATGCCTTTACAAGCTGGGTAACTGCGAACGGCAGTTCCGGCTACCAGGCGGAGAGAGGGCGGTACCACCTCTATGTCTCCTGGGCCTGCCCCTGGGCCCATCGGACGATCATTGTGCGGAAACTCAAGAAGCTCGAGGACGTCATCGGCATGACGGTCGTGGATCCGATCCGCGACGAGCGGGGCTGGGCCTTCCGCGAAGGACCTGGCCATTCGCTCGATCCCGTCAACGGATTCCAGTTCCTCAGCCAGGCCTACAAGGCTACCAATCCGAACTATCGGGGACGATTCACCGTTCCCGTCTTGTGGGACCGGGTGACAAAACGAATCGTCACGAATTCCGACGATGACCTCATGCGCATGTTCAACGGGGAATTTAATCGCTTCACCGAAAGCACGATCGATCTCTATCAGGACGGAATCAGGAAAGAAATCGACGACCTCAATACCTTCATCTACGAAAACGTGAACGACGGAGTCTATCGCGCAGGATTCGCCACATCACAGCAGGCCTATGAACGGGCCGTGCGGCGCCTCTTCGAAGCGCTCGATCAACTCGAAGCCCGACTGGCCCGCCAACGTTATCTTTTCGGCTCACAATTCGTCGAAACCGATTGGCGCTTGTTCGTGACCCTTGTGCGCTTCGACGTCGTCTACCACGGCCATTTCAAGTGCAACCTCCGGCGAATCATCGACTACCCGAACCTCTTCGGCTATCTCAAGGACCTCTACCAGACGGACGGCATCGCCGAGACCGTGAACTTCGACCACATCAAACGGCACTACTACATCACCCACGACGACATCAATCCGACTCGTATCGTCCCCCTTGGTCCCGAGCAGGATCTCACCGCTCCCCACAGTCGCCAACTCTTGCGATAACGGTCTGTCCGGTCCATTCGGTTTGTCTGGTCTATCTGGATAAACCCGTTCAACCAAACAGACCAACTACACAAGAGGAAGAAGCTCATCTGTTGTTTGGATCAACGAATTCTGTACGATTCCGTTCAAGCTTCAAGGCTTTGGCAGGCTAGTGTGAGCTTCATCCTGTGGAGAGGCATCAATCTTCAACAGATGTGAGGCCCATACGATGGTCGTCCCCTGTATGAAGACAGACGTAAGAGTAATAAAGAACACCAGGTGGAAGATCGTGTCGGCCTGCTTGACCCCGGCCAGTAAGGGAAACGTGGCTAGGATGATCGGCACGGACCCACGGAGTCCCGCCCAAGCGACAAGAGTCTGCTCCCGAAACGGCATCGACGAAAAAGCCAGCGACAGGTGGACAGCCGCAGGGCGGGCGACGATGATCAGGAAGAGAGAAACCAGGATGCCCACCCAGGCGACCGGCACGAGCCTGGCCGGGAATACCTGTAGACCCAGCATTAAAAACATGGTGACCTGCATCAGCCAGGCCAGACCGTCGTGGAAACGCAAGACATTCTGCTGATGAACAAACGGCTTTCGCTGCATGCTGAGCCCGGCCAGGTACACGGCAAGAAACCCACTCCCGTGCAGGAACGTGGTCAGGCCGTATGTCATAAGCACCAGCGCCACCGACAGCACCAGATAGATGCCCTCCACCCGCAAGTCGAGCGCATTGAACGCCCGTCTCATGATCTCCCCCATCGCGATGCCCACCACCGTGCCGACAACCATCTCCACCACAAAGAACGCAACAAGCTCTCCGAAGGACGTTGAGGGTTCCATCAACAGTCGAATCAGCGCGATCGTCAGCATCACCGCCATCGGATCGTTGCTACCGGACTCAAATTCGAGCAATTGAGTCAATCGCTTGGGGAGATTGGCGTTCCGCGACCTGAGCATCATGAAGATGGCTGCGGCATCGGTAGACGACACAATTGCACCGAGCAAGAGGCCCTCCAGGAACGAGAACCCCTGGACCCAGGAGACAAACACCCCGACCAGCAGCCCGGTGAGTAGAACCGCGATCGTCGAGAGAGACAACCCCCTCCATAAGATCGGACGCACCCCCGCCCATTCCGTTTCCAATCCTCCCGCAAACAGAATCAAGACGAGAGCAGTGATGCCCATCGATTGCACTAGATACGGATTGTCAAACTCGATGCCGCCGGGACCGTCGGATCCAGCCAACATGCCGATGGCAATGAACAAGACCAGCGAGGGGACGCCAAACCGAATCGAGAACTTGATCGTCAAAACGCTGAGAATGACCAGGGCGGAGAGGATGATGAAGATCCACTCAAGGGACATCGGCATAGTGTCATTGGCTATTGAGGTTGTTCAGAGCTAGTCGATGCGGTCTATAGCACAGGCGACCAAATCACGCTAGCCAGAAGATGCGACGACGAACTGTTGCCTTGTCTCATGGAAATGATGTGCTACCTACACTTGCGTGGCTGATACGTTCGTGGTAGAGTGCGATGTGATCGCGTAAGACCTTCCGTGCTCGGAGGCTGCAGTCCTCCAGCAGACACGAAATCTGACGCGATCTTTTTTTTGCCCGCACGCAGCCGTCCTGCATCTCTCGAGCATTCCGCCGAAGGCGTAACCATCCATCGCTCGAATTGCCAGCCTGACATCGGCACGGCGGTAGCTTTTATAATTTAAAGAGGTGAATCGTTGTTTCAAGAATTACAGTCAACAGTCCGAACATTCCTCCGCAATACCGCAGGAAGCGTCTATCACATAGTCGTTGTGGCGCTGAGTGCGGGCATTGCGCTCTTGCTCCCGGCAGGCGCGAAACAGTTTTTATCGTTCTGGTCGCGGGTCGAACATGACACGCTCTCGCTCATCGCCGTGGAGGTGACGGTGGCGATCCTCCTGATCGTCTGCCTCAATTACTTCCATCGCAGCATGCGGGACCGGGCCCTCGCCAATGTGGCGACCGGCGCCGGCCTCGTCTCGTTCTTTCCGCGCCGCACGCGTGGAGCACAACGGCACATCAAGCAACTCAAGGAAGAGCAGGGCACAGGCCGAACCATCTCGATCATCGGGTCAAGCGGCCACAGCACCTTTGTAGATCAAGTGGGAGGTCTGTCGTCAGTCCTCGACAAGTGCCTGGGAGCCAGAATCATGCTGGTCAACCCCTACAGCCAGGAAGCGAGCGCACGCATACAGGCGATCAACCATCCCGAGTTCACGCTGGATACATTTCGGGAAGAAGTTCGGCAAAGCATCCAACTCCTCAAGCGGCTGAAGGTTATGGGGAAGGCCGTCAAGCTCAAGCTCTACTCGGATTCTCCGTTGATGAAATTGGTGATCCTCGGAGACTACCTCTGGCTCCAGCATTACCATGCCGATCTGGATGTCCAGACCATGCCTGAGTATGTCCTCCGGCACAACAACAAGGACCACGGCCTCTATACCCTCTATGCCCACTACTTCGTGCAGCGATGGGAGAGCGGCGGGATTCCGGAATATGATCTCGACACGGACGAGCTGGTGTACCGAAGTAAAACCGGCAACGAGATCCGGAGAGAGCGGTTTGAGATCGAGGCGGCGTTCGAAGAAGTCGGAGACTTGCTGGAGCCGCTTGAACTCATCGCTGAACCGGCTCAACTCGGCTGACCCAATCAGCCTGACACAAGACCAGCACGTCCGGGGCAAGCCCAGTTGGTCCGGCAGACCTTTTCAGCAGCCTGTTACAGGTCAATTCATTTTTCTGGAAAGTCTGTCCCCCATGTCCATCCAGTGGTTCCCGGGCCACATGAATACGGCGCGCAAAGAAGCGGCCAAGACGATGGAGGTCATTGATGTCATCGTTGAAGTGTTGGATGCACGCATTCCGAACTCCAGCTGCAATCCGCTGATCGAAGAGCTGCGCCAGACACGCCAACGTCCGAGCCTAAAAATCCTCAACAAATCTGATCTCGCAGATCCTGCCGTCACTCAGGCTTGGCTCGACCTCTTTAACCGTCGACCGGGGGTCAGTGCCGTCGCCCTTTCTTGTCAACATGCGGGCGATGCCGCCAAGATACCCCGGTTCTGTCAGCCGCTCGCCCCCCATCGCAACAGCAGTGCAAAGCCGCTGCGCATGCTGATTATGGGAGTCCCTAACGTCGGTAAATCGACCCTGATGAACATGCTCCTCAAACGCCACGTCGCTCGCGTGGGCGACGAACCAGCCGTAACCAAAGTCCAACAACGTCACAAACTGAACGACCGCATGGCCATTACCGACTCGCCCGGACTGTTGTGGGGCACCATCAAAGATCCTCACGTAGGTCTCCTGCTCGCCACGATCAACGCGGTGGGCCATACGGCCGTCGATGACGAAGCGGTCGCAGAATTTCTCGCCGCCATCCTGCTTGCGCGCTATCCGGCCAGGCTCACGGCCCGTTACGGTTTTGCGGTGGAGGGGCTGACGAGCACGGAGGTGATCGACGCCATCGGCAAGAAACGCGGCTGCCTACTGACCAGAAGCGGCGGAGGGATAGACCGGGATAAAGCAGCGAGGATACTCTTGTCGGACTACCGCAGCGGCACACTCGGCCGCACCAGCTTGGAGACACCGGATAGACGGGCAGAAGAGCAGGGCGACATGGACAGCTTCTCAGGTACACCTCTCTAACCAGACAAACCAGAGTCCGGCACTTCCTCACCATCAAGCTCTGACGAAGTCGATGTACCCTCGTTCGACGTCCGTGCTCACGAGCTCCACTCGCACGCTGTCTCCGACATCGAGGCCGCTCGCGCCCATCGCCAATCTACCTTCGACCGGTGGCTCGAGGAGGCGGACCCATGTGCCGCGGTCCGACGCCCCGGTCACGATGGCGTCGAACCGCTGCCCGATCCGCGATTCGAGTAAAAGGGCGGCGGCGGATTTGCGAAGCCGCCGTTCGACCTTCTCCGCATCATTTTCTCTCTCGGTGCAGTGGCCGGCCAGATACTTCAGTTCTTCCGGCCTGTACGGCATCGGCGCACCGGCCAGCGCCGCCTTGATCAGTCTCTGGGTAATGAGATCGGGAAAGCGCCGGTTGGGAGCCGTGGAATGGGTATACCCCTTCACCGCGAGCCCAAAATGTTCGGGCGCGCCATCCTTCGACTGATCAAGCACATATTCGCCTCTGCCGATGAGCTTGACGATGGCTAGAGATACATCGGGAAATCTGAGTGGGTCTGCCTGCTGCCGTGTGACAAGGAACGCTTCAAGCGCAGTGGCGTCAGGCTCCGGGGGTAACTGCCCACCCCACCGCGCTGCCACTTCGATAATCCGCTGCCAGCGTTCGGGAGAGCGCAGGATGCGGCGGAAAGAGGGTACACCCTTTTCTTTCAGATAGGACACCGTCGCCTGATTCGCTGCGATCATAAAATCTTCGATCAGTTCCTTGGCGCGATTCTTCTGCTCCACCCTGAGACCGGTTAGCACCTCACCCTCAAATACAGCTCGTGGCTCAATGGTTTCAAGACTCAGCGCCCCCTGCTCATGCCGTCGTGCCTTGAGCTGCTGTGCGACCCGGCTTTGGAGACGGAGCTGCCCATCGAGACCGGAGACAGCCTCGATCCGTTCAGACGCCGGCGCCTCCCCAGCCAGCCACGCAGCGACGCTGTTATAGGCGAGTTTCGCATGGTTGCGGACCAAGGCCCGAAAGAGGGTCGAGCTGAGGACCGATCCATCTTCCGCCACCACCATCTCCACGACGATCGCCAGACGATCTTGCCCTTCGCCGAGAGAGGTCAGATCGGTCGACAGCTTTTCCGGCAGCATGGGAAAGATGTCGCCGGCCGTATAGACCGACGTCGTATTGTGTTTGGCATGAGAGTCCAGGGCTGACTCCTTCGTGACCAGTGCGTCTACGTCGGCGATTGCGACCAGGACCTTCACAGACCGATCAGGGCGTGGTTCAGCCACGGTGAGTTGGTCGAGGTCTCGGGAATCGTCGTTGTCGATCGAGGCCCACAGGAGACCTGTCAGGTCACGGATGTCTGAGTGCCGGTCGGTGGTCACTGCCTCTATATGAGCAAGCTCAGCCATCGCAGCAGCAGAAAAATCCGGCAAGAGGCCGCGTTCGATCATGGCTCGCCGAGCAATGCTCTTAAGGTCTGCACGATGATGTTTCATTTCGCCCCCAATCTTGAGTGAGTCATCAGTTCGTCTACGCCAGAAGGTCGGACGGAGGGGCATAGTCCCGATTGCGTTCTGAATGTGTTCCAGTTATATGATAGGGGCTCAGCGTGGTCCCACGCTACGGCTGTCTCCATAAACATAACCGGTGAATCACTCTATGCCCGCTCAACCTATGCGTAACAACCCAGCCATTACATACCTTCGATGGGCTATCGCCGTTCCCGCCGGTCTCTTGGCCTGGTTCGGAGCAAACCAGACCATTGAAATGGCATTCGGCTTAATCCATGGCTACGAAGTGCTCGATGCTTTTTGGCAAGCGCCCGATATGGATGGAATGCTGATTACAGGCACATACATTATCGCGATCACCAGAATCGTAGCCGCTGCTTCTCTTGTGGCTATGACGATCTACGTCGTCCCACAGTATCACAAACAGGTGGCGACCATTACGACAGCGCTTGTATCAGCCGCAGCAGTAGCGCTCCTGGGTTTCATATGGTTTGAAGCGTTCAAGGCTGACGCAGTCATAGGTCCGGAAGGCTGGTACAGATACATCTTGGACGCACTGAGCATTATCCTCGGCGCACTATTCGGCGCCTGGATGGCCTATGGAAGCCGGAGAAAACGAGCTCGTACGTCGTAGCGCTACATCCTAAGGTCACCCTCGCTCCCGTCCACGTTCACACGCCCTCTCCACACAGGGGTGCCCTGATTGGTCCCCCCCCTGTGTGCCTCGAACGATATAATTGCTCCCTCCAAGCTTGCTCGTTATCTCTCAGGGTTGGGGGCTGATTGGTCTTCCACTGCGCGCATCGAGGGAGCACATTCTGATCGTGCGCCCTCTGCGAGCAAGAAGGGCACCTGGCCACTCCCTCTCCTCACCAGCCTAATCCCCACCGGTGCCCGTTTTTTTCCAGCAGCGCATCCGCTTCGCTGGGTCCCCAGGTGCCGGCAGTGTAGAAATGGAGAGATTTCTCCCCGGTCAATAGTGGAGCATAGAGGCGCCATGCCGTCTCGGTGAAATCCGCGCTGACGAAGAGAGTTTGATCTCCCACCATCACGTCACGGAGCAGCGTCTGGTAGGCTTCGGGAATCTGGCCAAAAGCTTTTCCATAGTCGAACTGCAGCGCATGGTCGCTCAAGCGAAAGGGCCTCCCTGGGCTCTTGACGGAGAAACAGAGCGAAAATCCCTCGTTGGGCTGGAGCATGATCAACAACTGATTGGGTGAAATACTGCCAGGCTCAAGGGATCGAAACACTTGGGTGGGCGCCTCGCGAAAGGTTACCGCAATCTGGGTGACTTTGCGCGGGAAGCGCTTGCCGGTCCTGAGATAGAAAGGAATCCCCTTCCATCGCCAGTTGTGAATTTCTGCTTTCAGAGCAACATAGGTCTCTGTCGTCGAATCACTCGGAACCCCTGGTTCCTCACGATAGCCGGGAATCCTCTGACCGGCGATCTCCCAGGATGTGTATTGCCCGAAGACGACGTCATGGCGAATGATTGGAGCAATGGAATGGAGGACTTTCAGTCTTTCACCCTGAATCGAAGCGGCATCGAAGGACACCGGCACTTCCATCGCCACGACCGTCATGAGCTGGGTCAGATGGTTCTGAACCATGTCGCGGAATGCCCCGGCCTGGTCGTAGTATGCCCCGCGATGTTCCATGCCGAGATCTTCGGCAACAGTAATCTGCACGTTCTCGACGATGTTGCGATTCCAAAGCGATTCAAAGATCGGATTCGCGAAGCGAAACGCCAGGAGGTTCTGCACCGTCTCTTTGCCGAGGTAATGATCGATACGGTAGATCTGGGATTCCTCGATATATTGATGCAGGGTCGTGTTGAGGCGCCTGGCAGAGTGAAAATCGTGGCCAAAGGGCTTTTCGAATACGACACGGACCCAGCCGTGGCTCTTGAGCAGCCCCACCTGATCCAGCCTCTCCATGACGATGGGCACAACGTCCGGTGGTAACGCCAGATAGAACACTCGATTCTCCGGCATATTGTGCGCTTGCTCCAACCGTCGGATGCACATAGCCAATGCCCCATAGTCCTGCACTCCCCCTTCATGCAAGGTCTGGTAGTGAAGACTCTCTTCGCACCAAACGCGCAGCTCCGACTCATTAGGCCAACCAGCTTGCCGCAGACCTTCGATGGCCCAGCGCCGGAATTCCTCTTCGCCCATCTCGGGTTTGGCGGCGCCGACGATCAGCGTGTTGCGGTTTTGCAGGACCCCCTGATCGCGCAGATGGTACAAGGCGGGAAGAAGCTTCCGGCGCGTCAGATCGCCGGTTGCACCGATGATGGCGAAGATGTGGGGCTCAACCTGATGTTCCGACATGTGCGAAATCCTCCGGGTGCACGGTCAACAGTCCCTTGTAGGGCGCTGAAACAATCCACCTGTCTGTGAAGACTGCTATTGGGTCTATTCGGCCTGTCTGGTCTATCTCGTGTGTGTGGTTGGACCGGATTCGGCGGATAACCAGAGAAACCGGATAGACCAGATAGACCGAACAGACCCGATCAGCCATACCCAGTGGTTTCACCGCGCTCTCCCGGATGAGCGCGGCAACCACGCTGTACTGACCAATCTGTCCTGTCGGTCAATCGCCGGTTGCAACGATCGTTGGAGACTTCGGAGGGGCAACTCGGCCTTCTATCCACTGATAGAGCACCGGCAGGACCACAAGAGTCAGGAACGTCGAACTGACGAGTCCACCGATCACCACGACTGCCAGAGGCCGTTGGACCTCCGATCCAATCCCCTGAGAAAGGGCGAGCGGCACAAGTCCCAGCAACGCGACCAGCGCCGTCATCAAGACGGGCCGGAGGCGCATCACACAACCGGTCAGCACCGCCTCCCGAACATCCTTTCCCTCCTGCTGGCGAAGCGAATTCATATAGGATACCAGCACGATGCCGTTCAAGACAGCTACGCCGAACAGATTGATGAATCCGACTGAGGCCGGCACGCTCAGATACTCCCCTGTAATCCATAACGCGACGATTCCGCCGATGAGCGCAAAGGGGAGATTGAGAATGATCAATGCCGCCTGCCTCAGCGAGGAAAACGACGAGAACAGGAGCACGAAAATCACGGCGATGGTGATCGGAACGATGATCTTGATGCGGGCCATCGCCCGTTGCATATTTTCGAACGATCCACCCCAGACGACATGGTATCCCTCCGGGAGTCGGACCTCTCGGGCCATCCGCTCCTGCGCCTCAGCGACAATACCCCCGATATCCCGTCCATGGGTATTGAAGCTGACCGGCAGGTACCGCTGGAGATTCTCGCGGTTGATCCGTCCTGGTCCTTCGTGCATCCGGATGGTACCGAGATCGCCGAGTGGGATGAAGGCCCCATTGCGGTCCGACAGTCGAATGTTCCCGATCGTCTCGATACTGTTCCGATATTGTTCCGGAAACCGCAGGATCAAATTGAATCGCCGATTCTCCTCGTACACCCTGGTTGCGGCTTCTCCTCCGACCGCGGTCGCGATGATTTCGCGTATATCCGCCACGTTGATGCCGTGTCGCGCGATCTTACCCCGATCGATATCGATCGTGATATAGGGCTGGCCGAAGAGCTGCTCGACTTTGAGATCCTTCACACCTCGAATCGTGCGGAGAATGCCGGCGATCTGATCCCCCGTCCGACGCAGCTCGTCCAAATCATGTCCGACCAGTTTGACCGTCACCTCGGCGCGCACCCCGGAAATCAATTCGTCCACCCGCTGCTGGATCGGCTGGCTGATCAGAAAGTTGGCGCCGGGCACCCGTGCCAGCCGTTCACGCACTCGCTCTTTCAGGCCCGCCATTGTGGTGGCCGTCGTCCAGGTGTCGATCGGAGTCAACATCGCGACCGAATCGCTCTCGTTCGGTTCTTGCGGATCATTCGCCAATTCCGTGCGTCCGATTTTGGACACCATCATCTGCACTTCGGGAAACTCCATGACCGCCTGTTGCACCTCTTTTTCAATCTTGATCGATTGCCCCAAAGAAATGCTCGGCAACCGGATCGTGAGGGGGGCCATGGTGCCTTCATTCAGAATGGGGACAAACTCCGTCCCTAAATATGGAAAGAGTGCGAGACTCCCTACCAGCATGAGCGCCGTCGTGGTCAGTACGATGCTCCGATGTCCTAAGGCCCAGCGCAGCAGAGGAATGTAGGCGCGCTTGGCCCATCGGAGCACCAAGGGATCCGGGTCGTTGTGGCCTGCCCGCAGAGACAAGTAACACAAGACCGGCGACAGGGTGATCGAGAGGATGAGCGACACCATGAGGGCGATCATGATGGTATAGGCCATCGGCTTGAACATTTTGCCTTCCATGCCTTCGAAAGAGAGAATCGGCATAAAGACGATGATGATGATCAAAATGCCGAAGACCACGGGGCGGGCGACTTCCCGACCGGCATTGAGGATGATGGACTTCCTGGGCAAGCCCTGGTGGCGGGGGTCGGACAGATGCCGGTGGACATTTTCCACCACCACCACGGACGCGTCGACCATCATGCCAATGGCGATGGCCAGGCCGCCCAGAGACATTAGATTGGCCGTGAGACCGAACTGATCCATCACGAAGAACGTCACGAGCGGCGTCAGGATGAGTGTCGCCGCCACGATCAAGGCGCTCCTCGTATCGCCCAGGAACAGGAACAGCACAACCACCACCAGGAGAATTCCCTCACCCAGCGCCTTATAGACGGTCTTCAAGGCGGCCGAGATCAGTTCGATACGATCGTAAAACGGCACGATCTTCCAACCTGCCGGCAGCATACCCTTGTCCCGTATCTCGTCGAGCTTGGCCTTGATGCCCTCCACGACGTCGCGGGCGTTTCCGCCGCGCAGCATCAGCACGATCCCTGCTACCACCTCGCGTTGACCGTTCAGGACGACCGCCCCATGACGAATGGCATGGCCGATCTGAACTTGGGCGACGTCATGAATGTGCACCGGAGTGCCTCCCACTTCCTTCACGACGATGTCCTCGATGTCGCTCAGTTTCTTGATCAGTCCCACGCCGCGGACAATATACTTTTCAGCATGGGTCTCCAGGATGTTGCCTGCGGCATTCGCATTGTTGTTTGACACGGCAACGAACACGTCGTGCAGAGAGATGTCGTACTTGTGCAACAGCCCCGGTTCGACGAGCACCTGGTACTGTTTGACATACCCGCCTTGGGCGTTGACGTCGATCACGCCAGGCACAGCCTTCAGAAACGGCCGGATGACCCAGTCCTGGACGGTCCGCTGCTCGATCAATTCGTGTTCCGCAGCAGCAGCGTCCAGCCCGGCATGCGGAGGGCCTTCCAGATAGTACTGATACACCTCTCCCAGTCCGGTGCTGTTCGGCGCCATGCTCGGTTCAGACCCTGGCGGTAAGTTCTCCTGCACCTCGATCAACCGTTCGAGCACGAGTTGGCGGGCCAGGTTGATGTTCATGGTATCGTCGAACACCACCGTCATTAACGACAGTCCGACTTTGGTGAGCGAGCGTAGTTCCGTCAGATGCGGAACCCCGGTGAGTTGCTGTTCGATGGGAAAGGTCACCAGCCGCTCGACTTCCTCCGGGGACAAGCCAGGCGCTTTGGTGACCACTTGGACGAGCACGCTGGTCACATCGGGAAAGGCGTCGATCGGAATGGTGCGGAAGGCATAGGCCCCCAGAAGAGTGAGAAACCCGGCCAATGTAAGGATCAAGACGCGACGGCGGAGAGAAAACTCAAGAAGTTTGTCGACCATGCTCAGTCTTTAGGCTTCAACAGCTCGGATTTCAAGATAAAGGCTCCTTCCCGGACGACCGTTTCTCCTTCCTTCACCCCTTCGAGAACCTCGGCGAGGGTCTCGTTCTTGTTACCCACTCTGATCGTCCTTGCTTCAAAAACCCCAGGTTCCTTCTGCACAAACACGAAGGTGTGATCCCGATCGCGTTGGACTGCTGTCTCTGGAACGACCAGGGCATCTTCTGGCTCGGACAAGACGCGGATTGTGGCGAACATCTCCGGCTTCAGACGACCGGTGGGATTCGCCACGGTCAGGCGCACGGCCATGGTCCGCGTCGCTGTGTCAAGGACATCGCCGACATAGGTGACGGTCCCCTGAAATACTTCGTCAGGATACGCAGGCACATGGATCTCGACCGGCTCATTGGGAGAGACGGTCGCACGGTGCAAGTAGGAGATATCCTTTTCCGCCACATTCCCGACCACCCACACCGTGGAGAGATCGGCAACCACGAACAGTTTAATGGTGGTATCGACGAGTTCACCTTTCGTGAGATCACGCGCGATCACCCGGCCGGCAAAGGGCGCCACAATGGGGATTTGCGAGCGGATCTTCTGGGTCTGCTCCAAGGTCCGAATCTCCTTGTCCTCCATGCCCAGCAACCGGAGTCCTTCGTGCGCCTCCTGAGCCTCGGCACGGACACTGATCATCTCTCCTTCTCGCCTCTGCAACTCGGCCTGACCGATGACTTTCTCCTGGTACAAATACTGCGCCCGTTGAAAGGCCTGTTCCGCGACATGCCGTCGCGCGCGGGCCTTTAGATACGCGGACTGGGCGAGCCCAAGATCACTGCTATGGAGCACCGCCAGCAGTTGCTTGGGCAAGACTGCCTGTCCCAAATCGGCATGGACCTCCGCCACCCGCCCACGGACGAGAGTCGTAATATTCGCCAATGCGTTTTCGTTTGGCCGCACAACGCCGGGAAAGTCACGATAGGTGCGAAAAGCTGTTCGGCTGACCCGCTCCATCGACACACCAGACTTGGTAATCGCTTCCAGCGGAAGACGAACAAGATGGACATTGTCCGACGAATGTTTCTGCCCGTTTCCTTCTGCCGGGGCAGGCGCGCGGTCGCAACCCATGGGTGATATCAACAGCAGCAGGCCGAAGAATCCCCTGCACAGCAGGCCTAGACAACTTCGCCGGTGCGCGCATTGGTCGAGACTTTGGCTAGGAGTGGTCATCAGCTTCCTTTGCAACTAGAGTGGACCGCCCAGGGCTCGTTCAAATCGCGTGAGCGCCAGAGAGAGTTCGAAACGAGCCTGATTGTAATCCACGGTGATCTGGCGTTGGACCCGTTGGGCATCGAGAACATCCAGGAGGCTGGAAGCGCCCTGACGGAAACTCAACTGGGCAATGCGAAGTGTTTCTTGCGCTTGCTTCAACAGACCTTCCTCGTAGACGAGGATCTGTTCCTGCGCCGTTTCCGCTTCGCGCGCATGTTGATTCAGTTCGCGGCTCAGGTCATTCCTGGCTCGAATCAGCTCCGCTTCTTCTTTCCGCTGAGTACCGAGTGCCGTCGCGATATGCCCCTGCTGTCGATACCATACAGGCGTCGGCAGACTCAGGCCCCCCAACACTGCCTCGCGGCCTATTTCTCTGGCAAACCCGCCCCACAGAGTTACGGTCGGTACACGGGCCTGCCGCTCCTTCGAGACGCTGAACTCAGCCTGCTCCACCAACTTCCCATGGCGCTGGAGAATGGGATGTTGTGAGAAATCCCTCGCCGCCATCTGCTCCGGATCCAGACGGTCACGGAGTGACCGGAAATCTCCTTGCACCTTGTATCGAGCCCCCAAGCCTCCTGCTGTCAAGGTGTCCAAGCCGACGAGTTTCACGCGCACGGCATTCTTGGCTTTTGTCAAATCCTGCTTGGCTTTGAGCACTTCCACTTCCGCCTTTATCACTTCGAATTGCGCTCCCTCACCGGACCGGACGCGGGCTTTGACAATACGCGAAACATCCTGAACGGTCTCCAAGTTCTGTTGAAGAAGGTCTACGGTCCGTTCCGCCACGAGGAGTTCGTAGAATGCCGTCTTCACCGCCGCAATGAGATTGAGCTTGGATTCTTCGAGGCCAACCGTCGCACTGGCCAGACCAGCGGCCGCTGCCTCCTGACGGGCGGCCCGCATGCCCGGGTATTCCACCGGCTGATACACGGTGATGTTATGCTCGATCCTATTGTCCCCGTTGGCGGGGTCACGAATTAATCCGTTCGCCGTCTGATAGGCGACCGTGGGGTTGAGAAACGCGCCTGCCTGGGTCCGCAAACCTTCGCTCTGTAGTATTACACTCTGAGCGCCCGCGATCAGCGGGTTCCGTTCCAATGCCAAGTCGATGATGCGGTCGAGTTCAAACGTGGGCATCGGTTCTTTCGCCTGAACGAGAGACGGTAGCAACGCCCCACCCGTTCCCGCCACCATTACGGTCATCACCGCTATGACCCAGTTTAAAAATCGCGCCGGCATATGCTGCCTCCTTCGGAGTCACGATGTGATCGTCCGATCGAGATCGAAAACGAAACAAACCATCGAGGTTGCGCTAGCTCAGTGGGGTCGGGGGATGTAAGAGTCGGGAAACCAGTAGGACAGGAGAAGAAATCTTGGTCATCCAGGCATGCAAACGGCTTGATCGACAATCCGGCACACTCACTCTAGAAGCGACATACTCGTCCGGCGTTTCTTGTGGCGAATCGCCCTCGGATTCGGTCGCCGCCCCGGTGTCACTGAATCCGCAAGCTTGTTCATGCCCCATTCCATCCGTTGACCCACATGTGCTCTCGACAGCCCACCCGATCTGTTCAACCGGGAACACACTGCACAACAGCAGCGTGAGGACCAGGACCGAAAAACATGAACGGATCATTGCCACACGATGTCCCATCAATTCGACGAGGCTGCCGATAAGTTCATTGACATGTTCTGAGCAGCCCCCATGACAGTTGTGGCATCGTCGAAACAGTCACCGTCATAGTACCCTTCTCTCAGCACTCGTTACAAGAAAAACTGTTAACCCTGTAGATAGCACATCATCTGTCCGGTTTTTGTAGCACGTGATCTGTCCGGTTTAGGGTGGCCCCTCAAGGAGGGCCACTATGACACGGGCGACCGTCCTACAGGCGGTGCGACAGATGCGGTTTGAGGAGCTGTACGCGCGGCGAGAACGGCGGGCGATCACGATGGCGGAGGCGGGCGAGATGCTGGGCGTGACGGAGCGGACCTTTCGCCGGTGGAGTAGCCGGTATGAGGCGGAGGGGGCCGAGGGGGTGCAGGATCGACGGATCGGCCGTGCGTCGGCCCGGGCGGTGCCCGTCGATGACGTGGTGGCGATGCTGACGCTGTACGAGACCCGCTATCCCGGCTGGACCGTCAAACACTTCCACGAGCGCTGGCAGAGCGACCATGGCGGGACGCGGTCCTATGGCTGGACCAAGAAGACCCTGCAGGCTGCGGGGCAGGTGGTGCGGGCGCCCCGACGCGGCGCCCATCGGAAGAAGCGGCCGCGGAAACCCTGGCCGGGCATGATGCTCCACCAAGACGGCTCGCCCCATGAGTGGGGGCCGGGCGGTCGGTGGGATCTGATCGTGACGCTGGATGATGCGACGAACCACATCTATTCCGCCTTCTTTGTCGAGGAAGAAGGGACCCTGAGCAGTTTGCGTGGCCTGCGTGAGGTCATCGAGACCCAGGGGCTCTTCAGTTCGCTCTATACGGACCGGGGGTCCCACTACTGGTACACCGAGGCGGCCGGGGGCCGAGTGGACAAGACCCGGCTGACGCAAGTACACCGCGCCTTACAGCAATTAGGGATCACGCTCATTCCCGCCTATTCGCCGGAAGCGCGGGGCCGGTCGGAGCGGGCCTTCCGCACCCTGCAAGATCGGCTGCCGAAAGAATTGGCGCTGGCGGGGATTACCGAGATGGCGGCGGCCAACCGGTATCTGACCGAGCAGTTCCTGCCCCAGCATAACGCGCGGTTTATGGTGCGGGCGACGGAACCCGGCACGGCCTTCATCCCGTGGGTCGGCCCACACCTGGCCGAGATCCTGTGTGTCCAGGAGGAGCGGGGCGTAGCCAACGACAACACCGTGCGGTATCAGGGCCTGAGCTTGCAGATCCCCCAGGATCCCCCTCGGTTCCATTATGTGAAGGTCACCGTGCGGGTCCACGCGTATCCGGATGGCACCCTCGCCGTGTTTCATGGTCCCCGGTGCTTGGCCCGCTACCACGCAGATGGCCGGCTGATCGAGCCCGAGGTCGAGGCCCACCGCCGAAAAACCCTGGCCCCTCGGTCGAGCGCCCGGCCGATCGTTGATCCTAGGGCCACGGCGCGCGACACGATGTCAGCGCAACGCTAAACACTCGAGGAGAAGAACCGGACAGATCATGGGCTACATACACCGGACAAGTTAACTTGCTATCTACAGAAAAACTGTTAACCCGCATTATTCATGATAGTTTGTCGCGAAATCGCAGAACCGCGTCGCGAGATCGGTACTGGCTCTGTCATCTTCAGCGGGCTATTCTTCAAAGTAGCTTCCCTCCAGTCGCCCGTTTGACGATCATCAACCTCGCGACAGTCCGAAGGGAAGGCTCAGGGGGCCCATTACCATGGCTGAAAGCGGGCCGGGACAAGAGGGACTGCTGAGGTATCGCGAATTGCACAGCTCGACCATCTGCGGCGGTTGAGCTCCGTTTCTCTATTCGCCATCCTCAGCTTCTCGCGAAGTCGGAGGTGTGGCCTTCGAGACATCCACACCCGCTGATTTCATCTGCTCTATCAGTTGCCGATTGTTCTGGTGTAGTTGGAACAATTCGTTCGAGAGCCGGTCGTTCCCTACTGTGAGGCTGTGAATTTCAGCCTCCAGCTGTTCCCGCACATTTTTCGTCTGGCCCACGATCACGCGTTTTATACGATCGGCGTCTCGCCCCACACCCTTCTGTCGTTGCTCCAGCTCTTCCTTTACACTCAGCATGCTGGATGCGAGCGTCTCTTGAGTGGAAGACAATTTGGCCATCGCCCGTTGAAGTTGAGCCATCCCCTGTTGTTGCAATTGAATGGTTTCCAGGGCTTTAGTCTGAATCCCCGAGAGCCTTACTAGTTGCTGATCGAACCTGGCAACTTCTGCCAGCGAGGCACCCGGAGGAACTTCTGTTTGTGCCGTTGTTTGTGTGATTGGAGGAGGCGTACGAGAAGGCATCACCCCGCCGGTGAACCGGTCGGCAATCAGGACGACCAACGCGACCGCTAGCAGGACTTGCGTGAATGCAATGGCCCACATCCCTGACCTGGCGAAGTTGACTGCAGGCGGAGTCCTGCCGTCGGCCATGCCGACCAGTGCCAAACGCGCACGACGCCAAGGGCTCGGGGCAGGAATAAACAATGCGCTGACCGAGCCGCCCTGTGCGTAATTCTGCACTCGAATCTCAATGGTGTCTCTCCTCAGAGGGATTCGGCTGATCTTGAATCCGTACTCGGAAGCAAAAAGTCCACCGAGCAGCACTCCGTCTTCCGACCGAAGCTCGATCGTGTCGATGCGCACATGGCTCTGTAGTTGTAGGCTCGCCTCAGCTCCTGCTCCGTCAAGCAGTCCGACACGCCGCTCGTTGACAAAAACATGAATCGGGTCCGATACGCTGCACGCAGAGCGGTGGGTACTGACGGTCAACGCCTTGAGGAGACAGGCCCGATATTCCGCCAGCTCTTGTTCATGTTCCATACGCCCTCCTCTGGTCCTCCCATTCGATGTCGCGCAGCCTTCCTAAGGCCGCACACGCAGTTCCACTCGTGGCTTGTCGACGGCCGGTGTTCCCTTGGAGCCCAGAGCCCACGCCGTCTGCATGCAGTCCAGGCACAGTGCGAGATGCCAGATCCGGTAATCATATCCGTATCCCTGCGTAAACATCTCCTCCCACTGGGGTCGGGAGAGGCAGGGATAATGGCCCGGTTCACTTTTGCGGTAGTGGGCCTGCGCGAAACGGATAAGCCGCTCGCTCTCGCTGTTGAATCGTTGAGGGTGACGCTCCTGCTGGCTGCTGAGTTCATTCAATTCGGCTTCGGTCATGCCTCCCTCGTCCATCGCCCGTTGCCAGCCGGAGTCCCGCCAGCGCCGAAAGTTTTTGTAGATACGCTGGCTTTCCGATCCGTTCAAGCCTGTCACGGCAATGACAGCCCCCGGACCGAATCCATAGCAGTGATGGTACAACGCAATCAGTGCGTCACGGCTGATGGCGGCCCGTGCCACGATCCCGTCGAGGAACCGGCCTAGCGGTGTCAGCAAGTCCGGATGATAGCAAAAGGGCTCGGGCCGGCTATGTTCTTTGGCCACCATTGAGTCCAGGAGAAACAACGGCCGGCACGGCACTTCACTACGTCCGCACATGAGAAACCGCTCGAGGTATTCGGCGCCCCAACGCAGGACAAATTTCTCATGCGCAACATCCTCGCTCCACTGGCCGGTCTCCCGTAGAAAACGCTTCGTGTAGCTGGTGGCCCGGTCCAGAAGAACCGGTAAGGCCTGTGAAACGGCTTGATCGAATTCTTCAGGCGTCGATACCACCTCGTTCAGCCGACCCACTGTGGTCGTCCAATCAGACATTCCTTGGTCTCTATTCAGTGCGCGCTGATCTTCGCTCAAAAGCATTATGCCTCCTCTCAATCACGTGCGCATTGGACAAATATGACCGGCTGCCCGCCGATTTTATCCGTTGAGCCGATTGCAGCACGCTGATATCGTTTATACGTTACGTGTGGGTCGTGCATGGGGCATGGCCACAGTTGCTACATTCATTCTTTTATTTTGGGAGGTTCTTATGAAACGGTTAAGTGGATTGATGGCATTGGTGGCATTTCTGAGCTTCGGCACGCTGTCCACCCTGACGTTTGCCAGCGAGCCGGCCCCGACCGAGCAAAAGGATAAGAAGGATGCGTCAACCCCAAAACTTTCCGGGGATGAGAAGAAAGATGAAAAGAAGGACAAGGGTGGACAGCTCGTGTTCGGCGATGACAAGAAGGATGAAAAGAAAGACCAGGGCGGCAAGTAGACAGATCCAATGGGGTGCGGCGGATCGCCGCACCCCTCGCCGGATTGCCACACAGGCTCTCCCGTGAGAATATTCCTCTCAACCGAGAACTCAGACCGGCGTCGGCTTGATCGCTCCTTATTGAAGAGACGCTGTCTGGGTCTTATGCTCGCCGCGACACTCCTGTGTCTTGCCCCGGCTTCAGTCCTATCCGAATCAAGCCCGGCTGCGCCGGCCGCGAAGGTGCGCGGCGAAATACTGATGTTGACCAGTGAACTCATGGTCGTGAAATCTGCGGAAGGCACAAGCGTTCTCATCCCGCTCGACAAAGGCACCCCGCTGGACCCGTTACTGAAAGTCGGCGACCTGGTCGAGGTTGTTGCCGTATCGGGTAACCATGTCACCTCGGTCAAGCGACTGGCTCCCGAACCTCTTCAATAGATTCCCGTTCCCCTACCCCTATCCCTCACTTCATGAGGGAATATCCGGCACAACGATAGTTCTGTGATGAACAGGCTATTGTTCATGGGCAGCTTCCCTCCAGTCGTCCCTGTACCGCTCGTTGATCGTCAGGCCCGGCGGACTCCGGTGTCCGGTCGATGCGATGGATGAGAAACCGGATGATATCCTCGATCTCTCCTTGATGCTTGAGATAAAACTTCGCCCGAGAATCGGCGTGTTTTCCGACACGAATCCCCATGGCCAGCCCTTTTGTGAGTCCGAACACTTGCTCATCCGTCACATCGTCACCGACGAACAACAGACCGGATTGCCGCAGGTGGATCATGAGGGCCAATGCCGCCTCCCCCTTCCCTGTGCTTCCCGGGGGGAGCAGGTTCACCGATGCTTTACCGATAATACAGTGGGGTGCCGGCGTGAGCTGCCGGCACAATTGCAGTAACCTCCTGCTCATACCGGCCGATTCGTCAGCCCTCCGGTAATGAAAGGTGAGCGAGTATCGCTTATTCTCAACCTCTACGCCGGCAACCTTGAGTGATTGGGCGAGGTCGATGTCCACATACTTCATCCACGCATGACAGACGTTCTCCGCAACACTCAGCGCGGCAGGGGGGGTGAGTGGACTCTCCAAACCGTGGTTCCCGATGAGATACGGCACGGCGCCGTTTACCCTCGGCATCAAATCGCTGAGGGCACGCCCCGACACAATGGCGCAGGGAACCCGCCTGGCAAGTTCACTCAACCATTCGTGGATGGGCTTCGACAACTTGACGGCGCCGCGATCCGGCGAAATCCCTGCCAGTGTGCCGTCAAAATCGAAGGCATACAGAATGGAGCGGGTCGTGAGGGTGCGCAACGCTCGGCGCCCCTCCTCAGATAACACATACCTCATGCCTGGTCTCCCATGGTCGTCGGTGCGTCTCGCGCTCCCGTTTGGCGGACAATGCGCGCCCGCTGTCGCATGCGGGCGGCATCCATCAGCATACGCCCGGCCCAGCGATACACGTTGAATTCCTGCACGATCCCGCGCATGCTGCGCATCCTGGTCCGCTGCTCGGTCGGCGGCATTGTCAAAGCCAGGTGCATGGCAGCTGCACATTGATCGATGTTGTACGGGTTGATCAGCAGTGCCTCCGGCAGCTCTGTCGCAGCGCCGGTGAACTGACTGAGGATCAGCACGCCTTGCTCGTCTTCCCGTGCCGCGACGAATTCCTTCGCGACCAGATTCATCCCGTCGTGCAGGCTGCTGACGATGCAGAAGTCAGCCCCTCGATAATACGTGGTGACGGCCTGCGACTCGTGATGTTCGATTCGTAGATGAATGGGTCGATAGCCCTCTCGCCCGAATCGCCGGTTGATGCGTTCGGCCGACGCGAGCACTTGCTGGGTGAGCTGTTGATACTCATCGATTTTCGCACGGCTGGGGGCCGCGATTTGCACGAACGAAAATCTTCCGATCCACTCCGGCTGCAGCTCCAAAAGCCGTTCGACGGCGAGGAACCGCTCGAGAATGCCCTTGGTATAGTCCAGTCGCTCGACACCGACCCCCACGCGATGCGCGTGGGGCAGGCCGTTGATCGCGCGGATGCGGGTCCGGCATTCGGCTTCAGACGGCGGTTGTGACTTCTCTCGATCGGGCCACGCGATCGAAATCGGGTAATGATTCACCGCCGTGAGTTTGCCTTGATAGGAAATCATGGAGCTATCCCGATCAATCTTCGATTCCAGCGAGCGATCCACCGTCTCGATAAAGTTGCTGCAATGGAATCGCGTGTGAAATCCGAGAATGCTGCTTCCCAAGAGCCCTTCGAGAATCTCCCGATACCAGGGGCAAATGGCATAGCGCTCCGGATTGGGCCAGGGGATGTGCCAAAACGTGATGATCGTGGCGTGAGGCAGTTGATCCCGCACGAGCTTGGGGATCAGTGCGAAATGGTAATCTTGCACGAGCACGACCGGGTTGTCGGTCTTGGCTTCCTCGATGATGGCCGATGCAAACCGCCCGTTGATCTCCTTGTACTGTTTCCAGTCCGAGGATCGAAAGATGGGGCGAACGTGGGCCAAATGACAGAGCGGCCAGAGCCCTTCGTTGGCAAAGCCGTAGTAGTAGCCGTCTTCTTCCTCCTGCGACATCCAGATCCGCCTGATCTCGTAGGCAGGATTGTCTGGCGGGACGCGGACATGGTTGTGGGCGTCGACCACCTCGCGATCGGCGCTGCCGCTGCCGTGCGCGATCCACACACCTGAGCAGGCCCGCATAATCGGTTCCAGAGCGGTGACTACCCCACTAGCAGGGACCTGGACATCGATCTGCTGGTTGTTCCAATTATGGATGTAGGGCTCGCGGTTCGACACGATGAGTACTTCGTCGCCGGCGAGATGTTCATGAAGAATGGTCTTCAATGTCGCCGGCGTCCAGCTCATCTGGCTCTCGTCCCTCATGCGTTTATCCGCCTCGAGATCATGAATAAGGGCGCGAAGATCCTGGGCAACCGGATGCAGCTCGGCATCGGGCTGTTGGTTCCCTATCAAGGCAACCAGCCCCTCGCCGCGAAGCATGGCGCGCACCCCGGAGACCCATCCGAGCCAACTCAGGTGCGCAACCAGGACCGTGACAAGGGAAATCACTGCGCCGATGATCACAAAGAGGTAGAACAGATACCACTTTGTATCGCTGCTTCTGCGTTCGACCCAGCTCATGTCGTGGACGAGCATGAGGCGCCCGAGCGTACGGCCGCTTCCTTCGATTTCCACAGCCGCAACGTGGACAGCTCCTCGGGCGAGCTGCAACCGGGCGGTCTGGCCGGCTTTGATCGTGTCGGCGCCGCCGCACTGAATCGAATCAGGGTAGGTCAAGGTTTTGTACGCCAACTTGCCATCATGGTCGCAGAACCCGACGGCGTAGAGCCGTTCGTCCTGAATGATCCGATGCAAGTAATTCAGCACCTTGACCTTGGAGTCGGCTGTCAAGAGCTCCACAAGAGGGCCTTCGACCATGCTGCCGATCAGCTTCGACCGGATTTCGATATCCCGAACAAACCATTTCAGCGTCAGGGTATCGACGAGGGGAATGACCAGATACGCCAGGACGGCCAGCACCAGGGCCAGCGGCAGCAGGAACCGTAGCGATAAGCGCATAGTCCACCTCTCATTTCATTTACATCGAAGACAAAATCGCCTAGAGTACTGCCATGTATCCTTACGGCCTCATCGGCAATTGCCAAACCTCGGCGCTCATCGGATCAAACGGCGCTGTCGAATGGCTCTGCGCGCCGCGACCGGACAGCCCGCCTGTCTTCGGCCGGCTCCTCGATCCTGATGGAGGGCATTTCTCCATTTCGAGCCTTGCCCCTTCCAGCGAACTGACCACCGCACAAGGCTATCTTCCGAACACGAACATTCTACTGACCACCATAACATTGGCCAACGGCGATGTCTTCCAGATCACCGACTTCTGCCCGCGATTCGAACAATACGGGCGCCTCTATCGACCTGCAGCCTTGTTTCGATTGGTCGAACCGCTGAAGGGCACGCCGGCCATTCGCGTCAGCTGCCGGCCGGTCTCGGGCTGGGACAAGACTCCCGTCCACCCCGTGCGAGGCAGCAATCACATCCGCTACGACATCCGCAGTGAATCGCTCCGCCTCCTGACCAACATGCCGTTGACCTATCTCACCGAAGAAACCCCGGTCGCACTGACGCAGAAGTTCTACTTCGGCCTCACGTGGGGTCTCGGCATCGAGGATGACCTCGTGAAGGTGACGCACGAGTTTCTGGAACAGACGACGCGCTACTGGCGTATCTGGGTCAAAAACTGCTCGGTCCCGCTGCTGCATCAACAGGAAGTCATTCGCTCGGCTCTGGCCTTGAAGCTCCACTGCTACGAGGACACCGGCGCCATACTGGCAGCCTTGACGACGAGCCTTCCGGAGCAGCCGGGCGGAAGTCGCAACTGGGACTACCGCTATTGCTGGTTGCGCGATGCCTATTTTGCGCTCACGGCATTTCATAATCTAGGCCACTTCGAGGAAATGGAGGCCTTCCTTAAATTCCTGTTGAATATTGCCCATAGCCACGAACATTCCCGCGATCGGCTCCGACCAGTGTACACGCTCAGCCAGGGACTGCCTCTGCCGGAGACGGTTCATCCGAATTGGTCCGGCTATCAGGGCAATGCGCCGGTCCGGAGCCACAACCAAGCCGCCGAGCACGTGCAGAACGATGCCTACGGTGAGATGATTCTGACCTTCACTCCGATCTTCTTCGACGAACGGTTTGTCGATCTGCGCAGCAAAGACCTCGACGCACTCCTGGCTCATTTGGCAAACTTGTGCATACGCAGCATCGGCCAGCCGGACGCCGGCCTCTGGGAGATCCGCAACGGCTGGCAGGAACATTCCTTTACCAACTTGATGTCCTGGGCCGGTCTCGAGCGATTGGAGCGCATCAAACAAACCGGGCATCTCGGTTCGATCTCGTTGGACCTGACCAGCGCCCGAATCCGTGCGGCCGAGGCCTTGCTCCGTTCCGTGCATGACGGTGCGGTCCGGAACGGCCCGTCCGACTTCAGCTATGACGCCGCCCTTGCCCAACTCCCCATCTTGGGGTATCCGAATCGGCAACTCGGCGAGTCTACGGTGCTCCAGATCACCCGGGAACTCGCCCTTCGACATGGAAGCGACGACACCGGCTTTTTCTACCGTTACGTGCGCGAAGACGACTTCGGGAAACCGGAAGGAGCCTTCGTCATCTGCTCCTTCTGGATCGCGCAAGCGCTCGCCCGGTTGGGACGGATGCCTGAGGCCAGGACGATCCTCGATCGAGTACTGGTTGCTGCCAATCATGTCGGATTATTCTCCGAGCATTTCATCCCCGCCACAAAGATCCAATGCGGCAATTTTCCGCAAGCCTACTCTCATGTCGGGCTCATCAACGCCGCCTTTGCCGTCAGTCCTCCCTGGAGTGACGTGCTCTGACCTATCCTGGCCGATTGCACTGCATGATATCCAGCCGCCGGCCTCAGTCGGATGGTCCATGTCGGACTAATGGAAAAAGTAGGCGCAGCCCCTTCTTCCATGCAGCAGGAATGCGACTCAGGTGTGGAGCAATGAAACGAACCTAGCAGGCTGTGGAGAAACTATTGAGCCACGGTGAAAATTCAATGGCCCGCACATCTAGGACAACAGAGAAATTGCGGGCAGGATGCTCAAAAAGCCCGTCCAATAAGGCCGCAGCAAGCAACTTAAAATAGTCCTTCCAAGCTTGCTCGTTATCTCTTTAGGGATGGGGGCTGATTGATTTTCCACTGCGCGCGTCCGACGAATGCTGGTTCATCTGGTCTATCTCGTCTATCTGGTTGGTCGGACCGGAGATTCATCCGGAAGAACCAGACGGACCAGAAAGACCAGCCAACCAGACAGACGAGCCCGGGCGCGTTGCGCGAGTACAGGGAGCTCACGTGGCCATCCGCCCCCTGCTGGCGGACTTTATAAGCAGCCTGTTAGGCAAGAAACCAAGCGCTAAGGCCTATGGAGTCTTCGCGCAACGGAACCCGTAGCCGAAATACCGGTTCGTCGGCTGGGCAGCGAATCGGTGCGCGGAACGCAGGAACTCGGAAATGTACAGCCAGGAACCGCCCCGCACACCCTTAGAATCACCAGCTGTCGGCCCTATCGGGTTCCGCCGCGGGCTGTTCTGATAATACTCATAGTCATACCAGTCGCTGACCCATTCCCAGGCATTTCCGGCCATGTCATAGATGCCATAGGGACTCTTGCCCTCTTCGAACGACCCCACCGGGACCAGCGACAGATGGTTGTTCCATTCCTTTCTGCCGTAATTCGCGTGCAGCCGCGTGGGCGCTTCGTTGCCCCAGGGATAGATGCGCCCATCCGTCCCCCGCGCCGCCTTCTCCCACTCCGCTTCCGTCGGCAATCGTTTGCCGGCCCATTTGCAGAACTTGACCGCGTCCTCCCAATCCACGTTGACCACCGGGCGCTTCTGATGTTGGGGTTGATTCATGATACTCCAGTCCGGCGGCTCATCCATGTCAGTCACTTCCAGATACTTGGCATACTGTCCTACCGTCACTTCGTACTTGTCCATGTAAAACGCGTTGAGGTAGATCTGATGCACCGGTTTTTCGTCGTCGGCCATATTACTTCCCATCGTGAACTCCCCTGCTGGAACGAGCGCCATTGGCGCATCCTGTTGCCCGACCCCTCCCGCCGATCCCTCTGGTTTCTGCATGCCCGATAAGGCGACCGATCGCTGCCGTGGAAGTCTTGTCTGCAGCTGTTGGTAGAAGGCCTGCTGCTCCTTGTTGAGACCGAGCTCGTTGGCGCTGTCCAGGGCAGCCTCGGCCTGTTTCATCTTGTCGGAGGAAGTTTTCCCGCCTGCCATCAGACCTTTCGCCTCGTCCAGCAACCGCCATGCCGTCACTTCGTCCAGTGAACGCCACACCGTCGCTTTGTGTAAACGTGGCTTTGTAGACCCAACCGCCACGGACTTGGCATCCAGGTCCAATGCAGTCTCGTAATGTTCTTCCGCGCAGGTCCATGCTTTTAATCCTCGACAGGCCTCGGCCAGGTTGAAATGCGCCTGCACATTCGTCGGATCTTTTGTCATGCCGGCTTCCAGCGCCGCGCGCGCTTCTGCATACTGTTTTTGCTTCAGCAGATCCCCCCCTTTGGCAAACTCTTTCTCGCCAGGACTAGCTGCATAAGCGGCCATGGGTGGCGCAACCATCCCCGGACAAATGAAGAGACACAACACAGCCAGCATTCCCACCATCTGTCTCATAAGAAGCTCTCCTCCCGATTGTGATTCCACCGTGAATTCAGCCTCGTATGCCGGAGCAGGCCAAACGCCATGACAAGCCTGGCGAGCTTATCAGAAATCGAGGAAGGGGTCATGGGCTCAACAGCCCCCCCCCCTTATACCTGTCGAACAACCGCTATAATGCTCCTTCCAAGCTTGCGTGCTGCTCTCTTTTCAGGGTGGCCTGGTCGATCCTCGATTGCGCGCATCGGACGATATGTATGCTCCCTCCAAGCTTGCTCGTTATCTCCTTAGGGATGGGGGCTGATTGATCTTCCACTGCGCGCGGCCACTTGTTTCCCTGCCCCCTTTCAATGCCAACCAAGCAAGGGGGTGAGGAGCTTTTGACTGCGGCCGTCGAGCGAGGCCCTTCGGAGGGCGCGCGCTCCGGGAGCAAAGAAAGCTCCTTACTCCCTTGCGCCTCCCCTTCTGAGGCCGCGCGTTGCGCGAGCACAGAAGATCATCAGGCTCCATCCCCTCCTCTGTTCCGCGAGCAGGAGGACAACCAGGCCACCCTGCCCATCCTTCACCTCGCGAGGGTCCGTACATAGGCGAGCACGTCCCGGCTCTCTTTCTCCGAGAGACGGGTCTTCCAAGGCGGCATATTCGGTTTGCCGTCATGGATGGCCTTAAGCAGGTCAGCATCGGATGTCTTTCTGGTCGATGGCGATGTGAGATTAGCCGGATCCGGTCCACGAAGAAAGCTGTACCCATCCCCTCCGCCCTCAGGCCCATGACAACCGGTGCAGTGCCTGACAAACAGAGCCTTGCCCCGCGCCACATCGCCGTTTTGCAGCTTGGGTTCGGCTCGTCCTTGCACCACAGTTCCTAACAGAAGGCCGCTCACAAGCCCCACCATTGCCATCTTCAGCATCCGGCTTCGCTTCATAACATCTCCTCCCGTTCGATGTACCCTGCCGACTGCAGACAATCGAAGCCCTAACTTCGATTGGACCGATCGAGCCTCCAGATTGCTATTCCGGTTGTCGATCGATCCCCGCTTTGATGGTCACGAATCGCCAAACCCCGACTCCCAGGAACAACACGCCCGTGACCAGCGAGACCACACCCAGCGCTTGAAATCCGACCCCCTCCAGCCACCACACAGCCGGAATTCCAACGGCAAAAAACCCCAACGCAGTTCTGATGTACGACAGCAACGTGCGCTCGTTGGCCAACGCAGTCCGTTGCCGAGCCAGCCGATCCCGCACAATAGTGTCAGACCGCTCAGGCATAGAAGGCCTCCGATTTCTCGCCGGAACGATACTCCATCAAATGGTGAAGCTCAACAGATGTACAGCGGAGCCAGACCTCAGCCGCTCCCTCATCTCAAGCTTGCTTTAGCTTCTTCTCCTCCAAGCTCGCTTGTTTCTCTTCTGGGAGGGTGGCCTGGTCGATCCTCGATTGCGCGCGTCGAACGAGCACATTCCGATCGTGCGCGTTCCGCGAGCAGGAGGACGACCAGACTGCCCTCCTCTCCCCCCTCCAAGCTCGCTCGCCATTCCCATTGTGGAATGGCACTCGTGGTGGTCCTACTGCGGCCGTCGAGCGAGCACATTCCGATCGTGCGCGCTCCGGGAGCACAGGATCACCACGAGTGTCGTTCCACTCTTACACCCATTCCGGCGCATACTCCTTTCCCGCTTCTTTCTCTGCGAACCAACGATATAAGGCCGGCAAGACCACCAGCGTGAGTGCCGTCGATGTGAAAAGCCCACCGATGACGACTGTCGCGAGTGGTCGCTGGACTTCGGCCCCGATCCCCTGCGCCAGTACCAACGGCAACAGGCCCAGCAGAGTCGTCATCATCGTCATGACAACCGGACGGAGGCGGAGAATGCAACCGGTAACGATAGCCTGATCCATCTGTGTTCCTTCATTACGCAGCTGGTTGATATAAGAAACCAGCACAATCCCGTTCCCGACCGCGAGGCCAAACAATTCTATGAATCCGATCGAAGCCGGCACACTCAGGTATTGTCCGCTCAACCACAAAGCCACGACGCCCCCGATCAAGGCGAAGGGAAGATTCATCATGATCAAGGTCGCGTAGCGGAGCGAGTGAAACGCCCAGAAAAGCAGGAAGAACACAAGCCCGAGCGTGATCGGCACCACGATCAACAGCCGTTCGTTCGCCCTCTCCATGTTCTCGAAGGCCCCGCCCCAGGTTATACTGTACCCTTCCGGCAGGCGTAACTGTTGCTCCAGCTTCTTCCGGCCTTCATCCACAATACTGCCGATATCCCGCCCGACGACATTAAAGCCGACGTAAATGCGGCGCTTCACTTGCTCGCGGCTGATGCGGGCCGGGCCCTCGCGCATCTCGATCGTGGCGAGTTCGCTCATCGGGATCAGGGCGCCTGAAGCCGACTTCACCCTGATCTCCCCGATGCTGCCGATGCTGTTGCGTTGCGTCTCAGGAAACCGCAGCGTCAATTGAAATCGCCGCTCGCCTTCGTACACATGGGTCGCCGCCTTGCCTCCGATGGCGGTGGTGATGATCTCCTGCACGTCGGCCACGTTGATGCCATAGCGGGCGATCTTCTGCCGATCGATGTCGATGACGAGGTAGGGCTGCCCGGCGATCTGTTCGACCTTGATATCTTTGACGCCCTTGATCTGCTGCATCAAGGCGGCAATCTCCGTTGCCTTATCACGGAGCACATCAAGATCCTCTCCGAACAGTTTGATAGCGCATTCAGTCCTGACGCCGGAGATCAGCTCGTCCACCCGTTCCTGAATCGGCTGACTCATCAGCACGGAAATACCTGGAACCTCTGCGAGTTTCTTGCGGATCGCATCGGTCAACCCCGGTTGAGTCTTCGCCGTTTTCCATGTACTGCGGTCATGCAATGAGACGATCGGGTCGCTCTCATACAGATCCTCCGGATGGTAGGGAATCTCGGCCCGACCGATCCTGCTCACGGCCATCTTCACTTCGGGAAACTCCAACATGACTTTGTGGGTTTGCTTCTCCATCTCGATGGACTCAGCCAGCGACACACTCGGCAGCCTCACGACTTGAGGAGTCAGGGCTCCTTCCTCAAGCAGTGGAATGAATTCCCGTCCCACGAATGGAACGAGAGCGAGGCTGCAGAGCACGATCGCCGTCGAACCGGTCAGGACAAGACTGCGATGCCTGAGCGTCCATTGCAACACCGGCACATAACGCTGTTTCATCCATCGCGTGAGGCGCGTTTCCTCCGGATGGTCTCCGCGCAAGAGCAACGACGCGAGGACCGGCGACAGGGTCAACGTGACCACGACCGAGGCCAGGAGCGCGATCACCAACGTGTAGGCCAGCGGCGCGAACATCTTCCCTTCCATGCCCTGGAGCGTCATGAGCGGCAGGAAGACGACGCTGATGATCAGAATGCCGAAGAGAATCGGCCGTCCTACTTCTTTCGTCGCCTGGAGGATCACCTCAACTTTACTCTTCCGCTGCGGACCTTGGCTCTCTGCCAGATGACGATAGACGTTTTCCACCACAACCAGTGATCCGTCCGCAATCTCGCCGATGGCGATAGCCAGTCCGCCGAGCGTCATCAAATTGGCCGAAAGCCCCAGCCGTTGCATTGCGATGAACGTGATCAGGGGAGTGATGATGAGCGAAGCCGTCACGACGATGGCACTGCGCACATGGCCCAGGAAGAAAAAAAAGACGAAGACCACCAGCACGATCCCTTCGATCAACGCGTCCCGCACCGTATTGATCGCCGCCGTCACTAATTCGATGCGATCGTAGAAGGGCAGGATCTTCGTGCCTGCCGGGAGGATGTGATTCTGCTGCAGATCGTCCACCTTGTTCTTGACCGCCTCGACCACCTGACGGGCATTGCCTCCGCGAATCATCAGCACGGTTCCGATCACGACCTCCCGCTCCCCGTTGAGGACCACTGCGCCATGGCGAACGGCATGGCCGATGAGGACTTCCGCGACATCACGAACAAAGACCGGCGTGCCGCCCGACTCCTTCACGATGATAGACTCGATATCGTTCACGCTTTTGATGAGGCCCAGGCCGCGGACGATCGAACGTTCCGCATACCGTTCCAGTACATTGCCCCCGACGTTGGCATTGTTCTTCGCCACTGCCTCGTAGATATTGTGGAGCGTCAGGTCAAACTTTCGGAGCTTGGCCGGATCGACCAGGACTTGATACTGTTTGACGAACCCGCCCATGCCGTTCACATCGATCACACCGGGCACGCTCTTGAGCAACGGGCGCAGGACCCAGTCCTGCATCGTGCGCTGATCCGTCAACTCCTCCTCGACGACCTTCGGATCAGTCGCCGTCGCATGGGGCCCTTCCACATAATAGTGATAGACCTCGCCCAGCCCCGTCGTGACGGGAGCCATCACTGGTTCGAGCCCCTCCGGTAAGCGCTCCTTCGCCGCCATGATCCGTTCGAGGACCAACTGCCGGGCGAAGTAGATATCCACGTCGTCGTTGAACACGACCGTGATCTGGGACAGGGCGAACTTGGAAAGGGATCGGATCTCCGCCAAACCCGGCAGACCTGTCATTTGAAGTTCGAGTGGATAGGTGATGAACCGCTCGACTTCGACCGGCGAGAGTCCCGGCGCCTCGGTCAGCACCTGCACCTGGATGTTCGTCACGTCGGGGTAGGCGTCGATCGGGATAGACTGGAAGGCGAAGACGCCAACGAGGGACAACAGGCTGGCCAGGCCAAGGACCAGGATCCGCTGCCGCAGCGAGAACTCCACAAGAGTCGCAATCATGGTGTCGGCTCGATCTTATGGCGTTCCATTTCGGACTTGAGGACGAACGATCCCTCGGTCACGACCCGGTCGCCGGCGCTCACGCCATCCAGCACCGTCACGACCTCTCCCTGCTCGCTTCCTAGTTTGACCGTTCGCACTTCGAAGTCGTTCACCCCCCGTTGAACAAACACGATCTTACCGGTCGGGCCGTTTTGGACTGCCGCGAGCGGAACGGTCAGCGCATCCGGGGTTTCTGCCACATAGACGAGAACGAGGGCGAACATTTCCGGCTTCAACAACAGATCGGGATTCGGCACCGTCACCCGCAAACGCATCGTGCGGGTAGCAGGGTCGAGTACATCACCGACGTAGGTGATCGTGCCCGGAAAGATGCCATGGGGATAGGCGGACACAATCACCTCGACCTTCTGGTCCTTGCGGATGAACTGCACGTCCTTTTCCGGCACATTTCCAACCACCCACAGATCAGAAAGGTCCGCGACGGTGAAGAGCTTCTGCTGAGTTTCGACCACTTCGCCTCGCGTGATATTGCGCATGATGACGCGGCCGTCGAACGGCGCACGCAGCAGGACGTCGGCCTTGATCGTTTGCTCGCGATCCAGCCGCTCGATCTCCTCCTTGGGAACCCCGAATAATTCGAGGCGATTCGACATTTCGCGGGCCTCGGCCCGCGCCGTTTTCATTGTAGCCTCGCGGCGCTGCAATTCAGCCAGACTCACCACCTTCTGTTCTTGCAGGTCTCTGGCTCGCTTGTACGCCAGTTCCGCTTCGTGCAGTTTTGCAACAGCCTTCAGGTAGGCCCCCTCCGCCACACCAAGATCGGTACTGTGCAGCAGGGCCAGCAAGGCATCCTTCTTCACGTCCTGGCCGACATCCACATAGACCTTCACCACCCGGCCCCTGATGAGGGCCGTCACATCAGCCAGTTCATTCTGGTTGGGTTGAACTGTGGCGGTGTATTGCCTCGGTACCAGCAACGCCCCACGAGCAACCGGCGCGAACTCGATCGTCGTTCGCGCGAGCTCCTCGGACGTGAGATGGATCAGACCTGACTTCTCGGCCACAACGGCCTTTGGGGTCTCAGATGCTTGGTCGGGAGTTCTCTCGCAAGCGACAAATCCGACGCCTAAGAAGACGATGAGGAGAACGGCCCAGCAGCGTTCTTGAAAGGTGAAGCGTTCGATTTTGAAAGCTTTTGCCCTCATAGTCATAAGATTCTCTTAAAGGAGCCAGCATGACGTGTGCCACGGAACACTCGCGATTTCAAGGGAGAAATAGGCGGTCCAGGAGCCTTTTGCCACGTTCGCAATGAAGGACCGTGGCGAAATGCTACAGCGACCAAACAAGAACCAAGCATGATTAGCGGGGAAAGGATCTCACTTCAATACCGTTGAAACAATTCTTGAATTGGCTCCCCGACGCTCCCACTCCTATCAAGCTGAGGCAAGCTTCGAAAAGCCTTCGGGACCACGTTAGAAGACGCACAATCAGACGAACCAACAAAACAACCATCGCGTTGCGCATCGATGAGAAATTGCATCGTGGCTCCCTCGACAGCCTCCGCCAAATCTGTTGTGAAATAGTTGATCCAGGCAAACGGCAGCAAACCGATCCAGCCTGCCCCCTTTTTGCGAATGGGGTACCGATAGGCTTTGAGCAATCGGCTATCCTGGTACAGGCTATAGATACCGGTTGTGCCCCCCTCGTCGGTGTAGTACGGGAGAAGGGTCAATGCTGGGATTAAGGCAAGGATTCCCAGGTTGATGAACTGTAATTGTGACTCGAGGAAGTATTGCACCACCGTCGATGGCGGAATAGGTTCAAATTGCACTTTGAAAAACAAACCGGCTTTTGGCGGCTGCTGCATCTCATTTAGGTCTGAAAACATCCCGCTGGCTGCGAGGGTGCGCCCCACCGCACCATACCCAGGCTGTCCAAATGGATCAATTTGAGACTGAGCAGGATAGTAGCCTGGTACGAAGATCATGGACAATGCGCTAAGCCAGCGATTCCCATATTCCTTCTGAGCTTCGTCAACTGGTTCGACATGATAGAAAAGAGGCTGGGTTACGTGATCCGTGGAAAGAGAGTCTCTCGTTGCGTTGGGAAAATCCCGGTAGGTGACGATACAGCCCGTCAGTAGCAGGTGGAGGACGACAAGGGTGAAGGCAAGTTGTTTCATCATTACTTCTGTTTCGTCATCGCACGATCCTTGATCCTGTCGCATAGGTCAATTTCGCAACTGAGAATCTCGTAACGCCCCCACTGGAAATGAACGAGACCAGACTCATCCCCCCGCCCCCCTGTCTCATTCTAAAGGTCCGGCCGAGACCCCTTCGACACGTCGGCAAGTTCCCAGCCTGGACGATGACACAGGATTGCGCCAGTTTCGTGGCATTTCAGGGCAGAGGGCAGATACCATTGCCCCATAATGCCACGTGAACCGGGGCGGTGCATATCTTTGCTGCTCGCTCGTTCACGCTAACCCCTCTGTTCTTCTTGGATTGTCGCAAGCATTTGCGCCAATCACGCATGGCACTCCCCTTGCTTAATCATCTTCGTATAGAAACAATGCATTCGTCTATCTCTGTTGATCGAGGGAGGTGGCCATGCCGATCCTGAAACGACTCCAGAGTTATCTGGACGCGAACAAAATTCCCTATGAACTGGTCAGCCACGCGAAGGCCTATACCGCGCACGATGTGGCCCAGACGCTGGATGTGTCGGGAGACCTCGTCGCCAAAGTCGTCGTCGTGAAAGCCGACAACTATTTCATCATGACCGTGTTGCCTTCCACCTGGCGCGTGGATCTGAAACGATTGCGGGATGTATTGGAAGCCCGCGACGTCCGGTTAGCGACAGAAGCCGAATGCGCGAACCTGTTCCCCGATTGCCAAGTGGGAGCGATGCCACCATTCGGCAATCTCTATGGCATAGAAGTGTATGTGGATCAGCTCCTGACGGAAGACGAGTCCATTGTGTTTGAAGCCGGGACCTATGTCGGCGCGATCAAACTACGGTACAAGGACTTTGCCGATCTCGTTCGCCCGAAAATTGCCGCGTTTCATCATGAACCGTCAAAGATCGAGAGCTAGCAGGGAGAGGGATGGCCTGGTGAGTCCCCTGTGCTCGCGCCACGCGCGGTCTCAGAAAGTGTGGCGCAAGGGAGTGAGGAGTTTTCTTTGCTCCCGGAGCGCGCGCCCTCCGAAGGATGAGAAGGGAGCGGCCAGGTGCCCTTCTTGCTCGCAGAACGCGCACATTCAGAAAGTGCTCGTTCGATGCGCGCAGTAAAGGGCAGCCTTGGCCACTCCCTTTTAAGGAGAAGTTTCGAGAAGTGAATGAGCCTCGCTCGACGGCCGCAGTCAAAAGCTCCTCACTCCCTTGCTTGGTTGGTATGGGAATGGGGAGTACCACGAGTGGACGCGCGCAGTGGGGGCTCATCCAGGTCATCCCAGAAGAAGGTCGGTCAGCAAGCTAGGTTCAGGCGCGTCACTTTCCGCGTGAGGCGGATGTCGCTTGAACGAACGGCACGCAGAATGCTTCGGCGTACCGCAATCGGCAAGGCTTCCGGAACATAGACGCCGGCGAGTTCTCTCGGCATGTGCTTCACAAAAAGGGCGGTGAGATGTGCCGCGCTCCAGGCTACCGGCGAACAGGTGTGCCCGCGTTGGCGCAGGTCGAAGAGAGAAGGGAACAGCGCGTCCCACCGGATCATGAAGTAGCCAGTCCGCTTGCGCCCATAGACCAATACTGCCGCCGCGAACCGTTCGTTTCTTAAGACGCCGCGCCGCACCAATTTCGACATCGCACGAGGCGTCGGCGTGGCAGGAAATCGGGCTGCGACCAGCCCACGGGATCGATTCAGCTTCCCTTGGCGATACCAGCGACGCAGTCGTTCCATGTCGATCCCGCCGATCTTGGCATCCATCTCTCGCACGCTGAGCACACGCGGAATCGTGACAACCTCGTCCTGGGCGGCCAACAACACGCCGACTTGCCCGATCGGCGCGGGAAAACGGAACATTTCCCGGGCGCCGAAGCGCTCTCCGAATTCGAAACGCCCGTTTCGGTAGATGCGCGGCCGCGAGACCGCCTCGTCGAACGAATCAACTGCAGACCATTGTGAGACCGGATTGTCGCTCGCCGTCTCTTCAAAGAGCCGCACCTGAACCCTTTCAATGCTGTCGAGTTCGACTGCCGCCTGCATGGCTAAGAGGTTCGTGAGACCTGGCGCAACGCCGGCATGAATCAACGCCAGCCGCTTCTTCTCCCGAAACAGACGGTCGAACCGATACTGCTCAGGCCGAAAGGGACTCTGAGTGAGGCGGGATGCCGTATCGATGTAGTGGGAACGTAACCGGAGAGCTGCACGCAGGATTGTCTTGTTGAACACAGCGGGACAGGCGTTCACCAGGAGATGGCAGCCCTTCGCTGCCTTCACAATGCTGTGCGAGTTTCGAGCATTGACCTGTTGAATCAGCAGAGTCGAATGCTCACCGAGAAAGGCACGGGCACGGACGAGATCGCGGTCGCCGCACAATACTTGATGGCCCTGGCGAAGCAGGAGTTTGGTGAGCAACGATCCCATCGCCCCGACGCCAAGAATAAACACCCTCATGAGGTCGAGACTGTACCATAAATCACCGGCAGCCTTGACGGCCATTCCACACTTTCTCGTTCCCCGCCTCTTAGGATAGCGCACCTTGCCTTGTCACTTGTGCGCATCGGGATGGCCCGCCCCCTTCGCACCATCCGCCGATCTCAGAAGAGAGGATGATGGGGAGCACTTGCTGGTGGAGCCGAGGGGGGTGTCCCTCCGGCATTTCCAAGGAACCGCCAGGCCCCTTCCTCTTTAACGAGGTAGTGTACCTCACGCACCCAACTGTCAATAGTAACGGGCTTTCCTGTCCGCTTCTCCGTCCCGTTGAGCCATCCGGTACAGGTCACATAGGCTTTTCTGACACCGTCGGCCCGGACTAGTTCCAGCTCGGTGAAGACATGGGATGAGCTGACATTCTCATAATGCATGAAGACTTCCTCCCATACTCGGCGCACGTCCGACCTTTTCAATCCATGATAGTTGTAGGTCGTGGCGTAGAACTTCATGAGGGCATCGAGATCGGCCTTCTTGACCGCCGCTTCGGCCTCATTGAACGCTGCCACCAACTCCTTGATGACCGGCAGATCTGCATCCGCCCCCACTCCCGGTGCGAATTCCACAGCTGCGGCGGCAGGAGCCGGCGGTCGGCATGGGGTCAGGATCAGCATTCCTGCCAGGATCAGGATGATCTTGAGCGCGCCTCTTCGCCTCATGATCGTAGCGTGACGCAATGGTGATGCCATCGCTGTAAGAGTGGGAAACCCTCGATGATTCAAGCCGGCAGCTCTCTTCGTCTCTTTCCCACTGGGCCCAAGGTCAACAGGATGACGCCTAACTCCCCACGTGACGCTGTCTCTCTGCCGCAAAACGCTACGCTTACTATCTGCCATAGCCCTTCTTTGCCCCGACATTCGCTGCGTTCCTACAGGCACGGCTGATGCAGCGCGATTGAAGCGGATCGTTGTGTGACCATGCCTCATCCACTACTCGATATCAGCAATCTCACCTTCGAGGTGGATCGCCATGCGATTCTCGACCGGCTTGATCTGGCGATCCAACCGGGTGAGATCCATGCGCTCCTCGGAGCCAACGGCTCTGGCAAAACGACTCTCGCCTATGTCCTCATGGGCTGCGAGGGCTATACGCCTGGTGCCGGAACCGTTCTGTTCGATGGCACAGACCTTCTCCCCCTCAAGATGCATGAACGGGCCAGGTTGGGCCTGACCCTCGCATGGCAGGAGCCGGCACGGTTTGAAGGTGTCACGGTTCGCGAGTACCTGAATCTGGGCAATCCGGACTGCGATCCTGAACCGGCGCTGAGACAAGTCGGCCTCGCTCCGGATCGCTACCTGAGTCGGCGAGTGGATAAGGCCTTGAGCGGAGGGGAACGCCATCGAATCGAATTGGCCTCAGTCTTGTCCATGAAGCCGAAGCTGGCCATCCTCGATGAGCCGTCGGCTGGGATCGACATGCTCTCGATCAATCACATTATCGACATCATCCGCGCCCTGAAAACAGCCGGAGGGTCGGTCCTCTTGATCACGCACCAGGAAGAGGTTGCGCTCATCGCCGACCGGGCCTCGCAGCTTTGCGCCGGGCGCATCATTTTCTCCGGCAGTCCGCACGAAGCCGTCGATCATTTCCGCGGGCGGACCTGCGTCCGTTGTGATGGACAGGTGTGTGACTATGTCCGACCTTGATGAGCTGAGACGGACCTTGCCGATGGTCGGAGCTGAACCGGCCATCCTCGACGATACGAGCATTGCGCATATCGTGGCGCACGGACATCGCATCCTCAGCCATCGGACCGTTCCAGGCCTCCTGGTGGATTTGGAGGAAACACCGGACGCCATTGTGGGAAAAGTGATCGTGGAAGCAGGCGCGCAGATCGCCCAGCCGATCCACATGTGTTTCGGCCTGGCTCACCCCACCGGAAAGCAGCAGATCAAGATCGACGTGCACATACTGGAAGGAGCGCAGGCGCGGGTGCTGTCCCACTGTCTCTTCCCCTTCGCGCAAGCGGCGGAACATCGGATGCAGGCAATCATGGAGATTGGACCTGGCGCATCGCTGACCTACACAGAAGGCCACTACCACGGCCCCCATGGCGGCATGCAGGTCATGCCCCACGCGACGATCAAGATCGGCAAAGGCGCCCGCTATTTTTCAGACTTCTCGTTGCTCTCCGGCTCCGTGGGGAACCTCGACATCGACTATCTTGTCGAAGTGGAGGAAGAGGGCATCGGCGAGCTCAGCGCAAAAATCTTTGCGCACAAGACCGACCATATCTCGCTCAAAGAAGCGGTGATGCTCCGGGGGGAGCGGTCACGCAGCCTCATCAAGACCCGTGTCGTGCTGGAGGGCCAGGCGCAAGCCGACATCACCGGCATCACCGAAGCCTATGCCAAAGGCGCCCGAGGCCATGTCGATTGCATGGAGATCGTTCAGGGCCAGGCCCAGGCCAGCGCGATTCCCATCGTGAGGGTCTTTCATCCTGAGGCGAAGGTCACGCACGAAGCGGCCATCGGCAGTGTGGATAAGAAAGAACTCGAAACCTTGATGGCGCGGGGCCTCAGCCCTGAACAGGCCGTCGAACTCATCGTGAGCGGGATACTGCGGTGAGTTCGAGCCACATCGAAACTTCAGAGAGAATGAGGTTGCAAGGAGGTACGATGATTACTTCGATTGCCTTCACTGTCTATCCGGTCTCCAACATGGAGCGGGCTCGAGCCTTCTATGAACATGTGCTTGGCTTGCACGTGAGCTATCACTATCAAGACGTTTGGGTGGAATACGACATCGGCGATTCGACCTTCGCCATCACGATGATGGAGATGGGCCATACTCCCGGAGCAAAGGGAGCCGTCGTAGCCTTTGAGGTATCAGACCTCGACGCCTTTGTGCACAAGATGAAGGAACGGGCTGTGGCCTTTGTCACGGAGGCGTTCGACACACCCGTCTGCCGGATGGCAGTGATCGAGGATCCGGACGGAAATCACATTACGATTCACAAGCGGCATGCGTAAGCGCCTGGTGAAGAACCAGCAAATCGCCTCGGTCTAGGTGAACTGCCTGAGCAGCACCGGTCGCCGGCTGGCGCCCCATCGTCCCGGCTGGGCTTCGAAGACTCCGGCACAAGGGGCCACGCAGAAACGGCATTTCCCTTCCACCGTCAGATTCCACTCGCTCAGTTCATACCAGTCACGTCTGATGAGTATCTGCCCACAGTCATGACAGTAGGTGCTCCCGCCTTCCCGGTCAGAGACGTTGCCGGTATAGGCATAGCGGACGCCATTCTTCATCGCGATATTGCGGGCCCTGGTCAGGGTGGCAGGCGGAGTGTGCGGGATCGCTCGCATCTTCCAATCCGGATGAAAGGCAGTGAAGTGGATCGGCACGTCCGGCCCGAGCTGCTCAACCACCCACTGCGTCAGGGCCTCGATTTCCTGCTCGGAATCGTTTTCTCCAGGGATGAGCAGAGTCGTGATCTCGAACCAGACCTTCGTCTGCTGTTTGAGATAGATGAGTGTCTCCAGCACCGGCTGGAGATGGGACCCGGTGACCTCGTGATAGAACCGCTCGGTGAAGGATTTGAGATCCACATTGGCGGCATCCATGTACCGGTAGAACTCGGCCCTGGGTTCCTCGCAGACATAGCCCGCCGTCACCGCGACGGACCTGATGCCTCGTTCTCGGCAGGCTTGCGCCACATCGATCGCGTATTCATGGAAAATGACCGGATCATTATAGGTGTAGGCCACGCTCCGGCAACCAAGTTCCGACGCAGCCCTGGCGATCGTCTCGGGCGAGGCTTCATCGGCCAAGGTATCCATTTCTCGGGACTTGCTCATATCCCAGTTCTGACAGAACTTGCAGGACAGATTACAGCCCGCCGTCCCGAATGACAGGACAGGCGTGCCGGGCAGAAAATGATTCAACGGCTTTTTCTCAATCGGATCCACACAGAATCCGCTGGATCGCCCGTAGGTGGTCAGGACGATCTGATCCTGGCGCCGTTCGCGCACGAAGCAGAGGCCCTGCTGCCCCTCTTGGAGCTTACAGAAGCGGGGGCAGAGGTCGCACTGAACGCGGCCATCCTCCAGCTTATGCCAGTACTTGGTTGGAAATTGGTTTGCCAAACTCATTGTGGCGCCAACGAAGTCTCAGCCATTGCAGGCAACCTATCGATCGACATCGCGGCATTAGGTGTTGGCAGCCATGTCTTTGGAAGAGGAGGAGAACAGCCACCCAGCACGACAGTTGCACTCAGAAGACAGGTGGCAATCGCGCAATGAATAATCCAATTGCTCGCCATGGGAGATTCTGCTTGTTATAGATTCAATGCTCGCTACTTTCCGCTCCTCTTGCAGGATAAATTGATGAAATCTCTCGATGCACAGACCGTTCCTTTGCAGATATTCTTCGCTGATGCCATGCTCGCGCGCCTCCAAAAACTGAGGACCTCATGAGAGTGGGCTATCTGCCTTTGATCCTCTTTCTGGTACTGCTCGTCCTCCTCCCGCTCGCGTTCGGGCAACTATTCACGACGGCCTTGGTGAAGCTTCGACTGGACCCTTCAACCGCGATCCTGCTGGTCATGGGCATCATCCTCGGCGGCGCAATCAATATTCCCCTGAAACACATTGTGAGGAAAGACGCGCTGGTCGAAGATCCACTGGCGATCCTGGGTTTGACCGGCCAGTGGCTGGTGTCTCGCTAAAACAAGACTGCGCATAGCCTTCCGGCTTCTTGTTATAAGAGCCCCCAGATGGTTTTCGATTGCTCGCCCGGCGGGTGGTAACCCTGAAGTTGGCCCAGCGCTGCGCACTGGTGTTCCCCGCTCCCCGGCCAAATCTTCAACTGTTCTCCGGATGGCGCCGTGATGGAATGGACATAATCCCATACGGCTCCATCGCTGAACACAACAAATGTCCATCCGTTGCTGGTCCGATACTGAACATCGCCGAGCAGGATATTGCCTGCAATCAATTCGACCGTGCTCGCGCCCTGCTCAATCCTGTGCAACTCCTGTAAGGCCGCCTCATGCACCTCTTCCTGTGTCATGCGTGTTCTCCTCCGCTGCCGCGAGACCTGCTTGCGCCTCAATATATCGCGAGCGTCCCGACTCCGTCGTGAAAGCCCACCGTCGTTCCGAAGGCCATGCACTTGGCCTGCATCGTTCTTTGCAAGAATGCGACCTCCTGGTCCTTCGCCAGCCGGACATACAAGTCTTCGATGCAGAGGGGGTGGAGAACGATACGCGCGATGCGGCCTTGATCGAGTTCCAGGATGAACAAGAAGGAAAGATCGTTGCGCTCGGCTGAATCGACCGCATAGTCATCGATGAAATCGCCGGACGAGTATAGGATTGCCTTGCCCTTGTAGAGTTCGATACCCTGCGTTGTGTGGTTGGAGTGCCCCCAGTAGAGATCGGCTCCGAGATCGATGATCTGATGAGCAAGCGCCCGCATGGCCGCAGAGGGAGGTCCCCAATTGGGCCCGACGTGCGCGCTGACCATCACGAGATCGGCCTGACGGTGGGCCTGTTTCAAGACCAACGCGAGTCTCGCCCGGTAGGGTTCGACTAACCCCTTTGCATCGTAAGCAATGTAGTGAATGCCGGGCTTCTTCTCTCCCGCTTCCCATTCCGGCTCGTTGTCCGTGAGGGAGACGACTCCGAGCCGGCCTTGCGGCAAGTCCACGACAGCCGGCGTGAGGGCCTCCGATAATGAGGCACCGGCGCCTGTTCGCTTGATGCCGGCTTGATCGAGCAGGGCAAGACATTCGAGCAGCGCATCAGTTCCATAATCCAAGACGTGATTATTGGCCAAGGTCGCGCAGTCAATCTTGGCGGCTCGAAGAAAGTCGATCGCGCGGGGATGGGCGCGAAAATGAAAGGCTTTTGAATCTGGCTTCCACTCACGCCCCTGGTCGCTGATCACACACTCCAGATTGATCAGCCGTCGGTCCGCCTTGAGCATCAGCGGCAACACATCGCTCCAGATCTTCTCCGGCCCGATCGACTGATTACGGATCACATACTGATCCACCAGCCGCCCCAGCATCACATCCCCGGTCAGTGCGATCTGCATAGCAAAGCTTCGATAGCCCGCACGTGTGAGACAGGTCCTGTCTGTCTGGTCTGTCTGGTGTGTTTGATAAACGAAACTAACCGGACGAACCAGACAGACCAGATGGACCGAATAGACCAAATGAACATGACTTGCTGGGAGACTTTTTCAGCATCCTGTTAACCCGCATTATTCACGAAGACTTCTGCTGCAACCGCCGACACGCCGCTACGACAGGCCTGACGGCGGGCGGGCTCGCCGCTCAGTCGGTCAACATACTGTTGGGGACTGGCTCCGTCGTCCGCAACGGTGCCTGTCCCGGTTCGGATGGGGACAGACACCACGCGCAGACGCGGGAAGGGTGTCAGCCCCCAGACTCCGCACGCCCGTCTCGCTTGGCGTCTCAGCGGTTTCGTCACGAACTCTCGTGAATAATGCCCACTGGGAATGCGGGAACCATCGATGGCACAGAGAAGCTTCATGCCGACGCCCTTTTCCATTGCAAAAGCGCCCCACGGACATTCTCCAAACAGGTGATGACTTCCTCATCTTCAACCTGGGGGAACTGCTCATAGAATTGTCCGATGCCGAAGAACCGCTCAGACGTATGCAAGACCACGACTTCATCGACGAGAGTCTTCAATTCCATCACAATTCGAGGTGGAGCCACCGGTACCGCGGCAACAACCCGAACTGTCTCTGACTTAATCAACGCACCGAGAGTGGCATAGAATGTCGCCCCTGTCGCAATACCATCGTCCACCAGGATGACGGTCTGCCCCTTCAAGGGAGGAAGGGGCCGCCCCCCACGGTACCGTTGAATTCTCCGGTGGACTTCGCTCTTCTGATACAACAGCTCCTCGTCCAATTGGGCCTTGCTCACGTCATACTCGCGGATCACATCCGAGTTCATGTGTACATAGCCGGTTTCGGCCAGGGCGCCCATCGCCAACTCGGGATTCGAAGGAGTCCCTAATTTGCGAGTGATCAACACATCCAGCGGAAGCCGCAAGGTACAGCTGACGTCATATCCCACTACTACCCCACCACGAGGCAAGGCGATGACGATCGTATCTTTTGCCTCTTTATAATGGAGAAGCTTCTGAGCCAGCCGTCGACCCGCATCATGCCGATCATGAAAGATTCTGAATTCACCATACGAATCCACCTTCGCCCTCCTTGTATTATTACGGGGCAACCCAATAGGGATACCAAGAAGGTCCCCAATAGGGTCCCCAGTATGCGCCCATGTAGGGATAGGGACGGAACCAGTACGCCGGCATCTTGGGAGGCCAAATTGTCAACGCTTCGATGTCGATCGTCGGGTAGACGTAGTCAATCTCATCCACCTGCAACGTCATGGTCCCAGTCACTTCCCCAACCACCGTCACTCGTGTTCCGATGGGGATCGTCGCCGGGTCAAGGAATTCTTTGTGAAAGGCAAGAAAGCGCCCATTTGAGTCCGTTAACCGTCCAAGTGGTTCGGAATCGCTACCCAGCGGCAATTGGAGAATTTCAATCCGGGTGCCCTTCTGTTTGAGCGGTTTTGCCGAAAGCACCGCCCCCCGACCACGATAAGCTTCCCTTTATAGGAAAGCGGCGAGGCCTTCACCTGCTGAAACGAAACATTCCAATCAACTTTCTCTTTGAGGTCGGGAGGAACGACGGAAATCCCGGCGCATCCCGCCAACAACAGACTCGCTCCGATAGCAACAAGACCCCTCACTGAGTCCTTCCAGGTATTAAGTAGTCTCCCTCTGCTTGAGCAAGACGGGTGCCGGAGTCATTCCCACATGGAGAAACGTAACCGGCTGAACCGTCAAAGAAAGTTGGATCGCGGGCGGCACACGAAACCGATTCGCAGGATCAGCTGAGGGAAATTTCCCCAGTGCGCAAATATTGCTGCGGCAAGGAGGGGCAATCGGGCAAATTCTGACGGAGCTGCCGCTAATTGGACTTTCCCTTCCACCAGAAGATCCAGAGGAGCACCGCAACCACCACAGCTGTAAGAACCAGTGCAAACACTTCAGTAGGCATCAATCCACCCGACGTGGCGATGAACTCCCTCTAACCAGGCCAGAGGCTCTACCTTCCTCGGTTCGTTCAGCCTCAAGGACAGCGAGTTCTTCGAGGAGTTCCCGCTGCCGCGGCGTGAGATTGGTCGGGGTACGGACTTCCGTGACCACAAACAAATCCCCCTTCCCCTTGCCCCCAAGACGTGGCATCCCCTTTCCACTGAGCCGCAGGGCCGTGCCGCTCTGCGTGCCGGCTGGCACAGTGACCCGCATGTTTTCTCCTGCCAGCCCTATCACTGGAACTTCAATGCCCAGCGCCGCCTCAGGGAACGTGATCTTCTTCACCATATAGAGATCGTCGCCATGCCGATCGAAGGTCGAATGGGGGAGCAAGTGAGGACGAATCAGCAGGTCTCCAGGGGGACCGCCATCGGCGTTCGGCTCTCCTTGGCTCGCGAGCCGGATCATCATCCCGTCGTCTACCCCGGAAGGAATCTGCACCTTGAGCCGATGGGTCACAAACTCATAGCCGTTTCCCTGGCACGTCGTGCAGGGAGTCTCGATGACTTGGCCGCGCCCCTGGCAGCTGGGACAGGTCGTCAGCGTAACAAGGCGCATGCCCTTGCTGGTCTTTGCATGCTGAATCTGCCCTGTTCCAGCACAGTCTGAACAGGGTTTCGGCTTCGTCCCCGGCTTTGCGCCAGTCCCTGCACAGGGCGCGCATTTCTCTGAGCGGGTGACCGGAATTTCCCGTTCGCCTCCCTTGGCTGCTTCTTCCAAGGTGAGATCCAGGTCATACCGCAAATCCACACCCCGGCTCGCACCGCTGCGGGCTTTCGTACGTTGCCCGAAGAAGTCGCCAAAGGTACTGGACAAATCACCGAACCGGCCGCCGAAGAAATCGCCGAAGTGAAAATCACGCATGAGGTCTTCAGCAGTCCAGCGTTCGCTGACCCCCGCATGACCTGTGGCATCGTATTCACGACGTTTCGCCTCATCCGACAAAACTGCATAGGCCTCTGCAATTTCTCTGAACTTGGCCGTGGTATCCGAATCCCTATTCCGATCAGGATGATATTTGAGCGCCAGCTGGCGATAGGCCTGCTTCAGCTGATCCCGAGTAGCAGACCGATCTACGCCCAGGATTTCGTAGTAATCACGCTTCGTTTCAGTGCCCGACACGTTTCCCATCCAATTCCTATCCGACAACTTCCGGGCGAAGGGCTAACAGACTGGATACACTCCCTTAGCCAACGACCGGCAGAAGGGTGTCATTCTATGCAGAGCTCGTTGAACCTCCCGGCCAATCAGGGGCTCAATGGAAGCCAATGATACCCCCTGCGCCGGATGGACCTCGATCATGACGAACTGGGGTGATGACACCGGTCGGCCAATCTGGCTCGTCAACCAGACAGTCACTTCACGGAGCCCCTTCACATTCCGGTGAATCTGCCCGGCCAACACGTGGGCGAGGACGTTGTAGATCTTCCCCACATGCGCCACAGGGTTTTTCCCGGCTGCTGCTTCCGCACTGGCCGGCCGACGAAGAGAGATCACTCCACAGACACGATTCCCTCTTCCCACTTCACCAGAATCGCCCGCTTCCGCTGATGTGCCGAGCAACGAAAGATACATCCCTTCGACTCCTGCTCCGCGACGATCCAGCGCATTGAGCGTGACCTCAGCTGACAGCTGCGGGCCCGCCTTCTGTTTCACGAAGGACTGCAAGGCCTTCAACACCTCGGCCTTGCGCGCAAAGTATTGCGACTCCGTCCGGATGGCTGAAGCCAGCAACGGCATTGCAACCGTGAGAGTGACCTGCCTCTTCGTCCGCACGCCAAGCACCTTGACATCCTGCCCTGTGGCCGGAAAGGCCTTCTTAAAGGAAGGACTATTCAGAAACTGTTCGACCTGAAACACGAGGCGCTCAGTCTGGGTGAAGGGCGCGTAGCCCACAGCGACGGAGGTGTCATTGGCCACCGGCCCTCCCCGCCGCTCACTGACAGATTGTAGTTCTGCGGAAGCCGGCTTTAATTCCACCTGACAAGTGAGGTGCTTAAGGGGATCCACATGCGGGAGATGCTGCCTGAACCATGTCGAGGCAACCCGCTCGGCAATCTCGTTGACGCGCACCAATTTCTTTTTCCACTCGAACGTCGCCCGATCCCCTATGACCAAACGCATCGGCGTAATGACATGGCCTCCCCCGGGCCGGCAGTCCACCTCACCCGCGACCAACAGCCCCTTATCAGCGTTAAAGTGGAGCACGCGACCGCACAACTTCAGATAGGCCTGCGCCAACTCGACCGCCACCTGTTCCATCACGGCATCGCAGATCGTGTCTGGATGTCCCAAGCCCTTCCGCTCAACGATTTCGAATGGCTGGTCGGCGAGGGGATCGCTCGTTGCCTCCAGAATCGTCGGCTTCGTCATGCAAGACCCCCCTCCGTCCCTTCGGCGTGAGCGCATCAACTTGTCATCTGAGCAAGGGCAGTACCATAAACGGAACCTGGCCCCTCTCCTGAGTTCATCGAAAAACCAGCAGCTTGGACCAGAATCTTCAGTCACGCCTACATAATCATGGGATATTTAGCTACAACGGTTCGACCAGGCCTGTAGTGAAACGCTACAGGAACCATCGAGAAGTCATGCCCCCGCTCCACTTCCCCCCGATGAAGCTGCGGCACCAGGCTTGCTCACCAAACTGGTCGTCATCACAGAGGCTCTGAATCTCTTATGAACTCCCCTGGTCGTCGGCCCACACCGCTATGGAGGGCGTGCATCCTGCTCATCCAATGTTTGACCTTCGGTCCCGGATGTGCCGGTGACTCTCCCGACCCCACTCGCCAGGCCGAGCGAGACAGGATGGTGAGCGAGCAGATCATTTCCCGTGGCATCAAGGACCAGGCCGTCCTCGCCGCGATGCGTCGCATTCCCCGCCATAGATTCGTTCCTTCCTTCTACTCAGCGTTAGCATACAACGACAGCCCTCTCCCGATCGGCCACGGCCAGACCATCTCGCAACCCTTTGTCGTCGCGCTCATGAGCGACGCGCTCGCATTGAAGGACGCAAAGAAGGTGCTTGAAATTGGAACCGGCTCAGGCTACCAGGCCGCAGTCCTGGCCGAGATTGTACCCCATGTCTTTACCATCGAAATCGTCGAGCCCCTGGCGACAGAGGCGGCAAAGACGCTGGCGGAACTTGGTTACCGCAACATCCACACGCGCGTCGGTGACGGCTATCAAGGCTGGCCGGAGGAAACCCCCTTCGACGCCATCATCGTGACCGCCTCGTCAGAGCATGTGCCGCAGCCGCTGCTCGATCAACTCGCAGTTGGAGGGCGCCTGATTCTTCCGGTCGGCAAAGCCTTCCAGGACGCCCAGGAGCTGGTCCTCTATCGCCGGACCACAGACGGCTATGAACGCACGAGGCTCTCACTGGTTCGCTTTGTTCCGCTGATCCGCAAAGACCAATCCACCAAACCGGATGAGCGATAACCAATGGCTTCGCCTCGCTCGGAACTTCCGCGCCGCATCGGAATCTTTACCGCCGGTTGTCTGTTGGTCAGCAATGTCGTCGGAAGCGGCATCTTCACGACGACCGGATTCATGGCGCGTGATCTCGGCAATCCCTGGCTGATCCTGGCAATCTGGTTCTTCGGAGCCCTGCTGGCCCTCGCCGGAGCGCTGTCGTACAGCGAGTTAGGAACGGCTCTACCGGTCGCGGGAGGAGAATATGGTTACCTGCGCCGCGCCTATGGCCCACTGGTCGGATTCCTCAGCGGATGGACGTCGTTCACCATCGGCTTCAGCGCTGCCATTGCGGCTGGAGCGATGAGCTTTGCAGCCTATCTACTTCAAATTGCTCCCTTTCACAGTGAAGACGGTTCCCTCTCCACGGGGATTGCCTTGACCCTGATCTGGGCCGTCACGGGGTTTCATCTCGCCGGTGTCTGGGCCGGTGGATTCCTCCAACGGCTGCTGACCATTCTGAACATCGGAGCCATTCTGATCCTGGTCGTGGGAGCGTTGATATTCGGGAAGGGAAACTGGACTCAGCTCTGGGTCTCTGCCCCTGACACCACTCCCGGCTTTGGAACGATGATGGTCTCGATGATTTTCGTCACCTACGCCTACTCGGGCTGGAATGCGGTCGCCTATGTGGCGGGGGAAATCGCCGATCCCGAACGCACCATTCCCCGGGCCATGATCGGCGGCACCCTCTTCGTGGGGTTGCTGTATCTAGTCGTGAACGGGATCTATCTCTATGCCCTGCCCGTCACTGAACTAGGACAACCACCGATCCTTCCCGTAGCCAACAAGGTAGCCACGGCCCTGCTGGGGCCAGGAGGCACCCTCTTGGTGACGGCCCTTCTCTGTCTCGCGATCGCCGGAGCTGTGAGCGCAATGGTATGGGCCGGACCCCGTGTGTACTATGCCATGGCGCAAGACGGCTTGATTCCCTCCCTCTTCGCGAAAACCCCCAGCAGGCAGCAGACGCCGACCAATGCCATCCTTCTGCAAAGCCTCTGGGCCTCAGTCCTGATTCTCTCTGGAACATTCGAACGGCTGGTGATCTACAGCGGCGTAGTTCTTGCCATCTTTAGCGCCCTTGCAGTGGGAGCATTACTGATTCTGCGTCGGCAAGAGCCGACTCTTCCCCGTCCCTATCGCACCCCTCTCTACCCATTTGTCCCGGCATTCTATCTTCTTGTGTCAACCGTGATCGTCGGAACCGCACTCTATGAGCGTCCAGTCGAAGGAGGCCTGGGCCTCGCAACCGTCTTAGCTGGAACGCCGCTCTACCTACTCTGGCGCAAGTTGCGCGGCGGCAACCCTTTGTGAGGCGAGGCTGAGGTCAAGGATGAGCGCTGAGCGGAGTCACAGAAAAGACTCCCGCTACCTGCTCAATTTCCCATTTGCATCAACGGCAGTCTTCGGGGCTGTCGCGCGAACCTTCCAGTAACGATCGTGGATCTTTTCAACAGCCTGCTAGTATGGTTTTCCTCCAGAACTAGGAATCTTCCTAGTAGCGATAAACAGGCGTTTGTCCTACCGTACAACGTCAACAGGATTACAGCACATTGATGGGAAGAACGATGTGCATCAGACAGGCCCTAGACTCTGTTGAATCGGCTATCCGTCTGGAACTGACTCAGGTCGACAGCTGCACGTTCGACGAACTCACTGAGCGGCTGCGCTACTATTCCTGGAACCAGGTGTTTACTGTGGTAGACCGGCTCAGCCGGCAAGGCATCGTCACTCTCCAGCGCTCGCAAGGTTCAGTCTACACCCTGTCGCTCACATCGCCTTGCTCAATTGAGGCATGCCATATGACACCGGCCTGAATCCCGAACGAGCAAGTGGGTGATCTGATGCTCCGTTGCGTCGTCTGATCGGCCAACCGTCCTGTCCCCTCACCTACAACCACTCTCGCTCAGCCTTCTTCTGTTGCTCCCCCCACAGGGAACTGAGCGGCAGATCCAGCAATGAATAGGCGCCCGGCTTCAACTGAGGCAACGCGCGGGCAGCCGCGAGCATCATGAGCGCCGTCATCAGCGATTCGTCGAACCGTGCTTCGAGCAGAAATTGTTGATGGCCCAGGCGCCCCGTCGCTCCGCGACGTTCAAGCAAGACCCCGCGCCCTTCTTGCTCTAGCGCGGCGATACTGTCGACTGGAAACACCAGGGTCTCGTCACCGAGAAACAGAGGATCGGCGCGGATCGCATCCCTGACTCGGTCGGTATCGGCCCCCTGTTCCAACTCCACATAGACATAGCGTTGTCGTCTGCCATCTATCGCATGTTGCTCGGTGCAGAGCGCTTCCTTGACTCCGGTAATCTCTCGAGCCATCGCCGTATGGTGGAGGCTCACGCCGACGCGATGTGAGGTCTCGGTGTAGCCCTCCGGAGCCAGGAGCGCGAAGAGGGACCGAAAGAGGGACAGCGCTCCGGGATCCCACCCGGCACCGACAATAGCCGCCGCCTCATGATGAAGGGCCCGCTTGTGAATGGCATCCTTATGGGTTTGATATGCCTCTCCGTGAAGCGTGACGCAGTCCACGATCGGAATTCCATGCTGAAGTGTCTGAAATGCAATCTCCATGACGGCGTTCGTCGGCACGCAGAGGACCGCTGCGTCAACATCCCTTGCCTGACCAATGTGGGTGGTCACTGGAATGGATCGAAGCGTCTCCGGCAGCTTTCCCCCTGCACTGGACAGTCGACGCACGATGGCCGCCAAACGAAGATCGTGACTCAGGGAGATGAGTTCCGCGCAGACCTGCCCCACCCTGCCGAACCCGACGATCGCAAGACGCAGTGGTTTCACAAGTGGCATTGTCTCCCTACGGATCCTTCCGATGAGCAATCGCAATGCCGGAGACCTACGAGTCTCATTCTTTCTGACTTTGCAGAGCAATCACGATGAGAGCGGATCATTCCAGAGAAGCATTCATCGGGGAAGCAGGACGACGGATTCTAATCTCCGGCATTCCGAGCGACCTTTCGCCACAGCGCGCTTACTGCATCTGTAGCAGATTTCCACAGACATCTATGGCGATCCTTCATTCGTCAGATCTAAAGTCCAGGATTTTTATAGCGGAAGGCCTATCAGCACGCGGGTGGCATGGCCCCGTTCTTGCTTTTGGAGTCAGCGTACTAGCGGGCTGGGAAAAACTCTTTCACCGTAACAGCGCTTCGATGGCCCGCATGTCCAAGATATTGCGTGGGATAGCTGTGAGAAAAGGCACTGAAGCTCATTGGTCAGGAGTTCAGCTCTAGACAGAAGGAAGGGCTCATACTATGAGATCGATGCGTTGGTTGGTTTTTGCCTTTGGACTCGTAATCCTGACGACCCCGTTCGCAACCGTTGCAGGAGAGACCATCCAGCGGACGGTTCGAGGCATAGTGATGGCCACAAATACTGCCGTCGATCCTAAGACGGTCGTCGTGAAAGTCATGCTTCCCAATAAGGAAGCGCTGATTGTGGGAGCCGATGTCCCTGCCGACACCAAGATTACGCGGGGCAAGAAAGCTGCCAGATTGGCCGACCTCACGGTGGGAGAAGCGGCCCAGATTACATACGTGAAATCGCCGGATGGTTTGATTGCACAATCCATTCACGTTCAATAACCAAGGAGATCCTATGTCGACCCGGTGGCACCTGTCCTATTTCGGTATCCTCCTTTGCCTGCTTGTTGTTGCAGTAGTGTCCGGCTGCTCGAGCCGCAAGGTCGTCACGTCGTCAGGGGACCAGAGGTATGTGCCGGGGGCAACCGCACAAGCCCAGACGCCTATGGCAGCGGCAAAGGCCTCTCCACCTGCAGCGCCGCCTGCGGTGAAGGAATCGCGGGTCACGGAGCAACCGGTTGCCCCTGCTCCTCTGTCACAGCCGCCGGTGCCTCAGACCGGGCCGAGCGCAGGTCTATCGGACATCTTTTTTGATTTTGACCGGTTTGCGATTCGCGATGATGCTCGATCCGGGCTCGAAGCCAACGCCGGTATTCTGAAGGCGCGGTCCGGCGAGAAGATCCTCATCGCAGGCCACTGTGACGAGCGGGGAACAAGCGCCTACAACTTGGTCCTGGGTGAACGGCGTGCACAGGCTGCCGCACGCTATCTGGAGGACCTCGGTGTTTCCTCATCACAAATGCAGATCACGAGTTACGGGAAAGAACGCCCCTTTTGTGAGGAACATAGTGAAGCCTGTTGGCAGTCGAATCGACGGGCTCACTTCACCAGATAGTCAACGAACACGTGAAAATGCCAGTCGGAGGAATGGTTATCGAGAGTCCCGGGAGTAAGGAGGACCCTGTGAAGAAACGTCGGACACTGCTCATATTCTGGCTCAGTTTGATCACTTTGGCCGGATGCGCCGGCGGAGGCGAAGTCATTCCGCTCCAGGTCCACCCCACCGTAACCGGATCTGAGGGGGCCGCAAAGCAAAGGGCCGCTGCGCGGGTAGCGATAGGCTCGTTCCAGGACGATCGGAGCCATAAGACCGGCCTTGGATTTCGGACACACCTCTGGGGAGGTGTCACCTATTTCGATGTCCCGGAAGGCAAGCCCGCCCACCTGGTCGCCCAGGCTCTGACCGAGTATCTGGCCGCGAAGGGCTGGCAGGTGACCAAGCGAGGGGCCGGCGAAAGCGAGACCGATATCGTCCTGACGGGGAAACTCCTCGATTTTTCAGTCCACGCCAAGAGCCGGGTCGGCTTCACTGAAGTCATGACGAAAACGAAGCTTGCATTACAAGCACAGAATGTCGCGGACGGGAGCACGACCCGTATGACCCTGAACGGGAGCGGAGACGATGAGGTCTTTTGGTTCGATCCGGAGGATGCCCAATGGCTGCTGAATGACGTCTTAACGGACAGTTTTGGCAAGCTGGTCCAGGATACGACCATTGAGAACAAGCAATTGCGGCTAAAAATACCCTGATACAACCGAACGCTTCTGTCAAAGGAGGTTTCCCATGAAAGTCCAAGATATTATAACCAGCGATGTACAATGTTGCGGCCCTGACACCAATCTGGCTGCCGCCGCCAAAATGATGTGGGACAGCGACTGCGGAGCCCTTCCCGTCCTGAATGTTGAGGGCCACGTGATGGGCATGATCACCGATCGAGACATCTGCATGGCTGCAGCTACCAAGAACAAGCCGGCGTCAGACATCACCGTCTGGGAAACGATCTCCGGAAAGGTCCATACGTGCCAGCTGTCCGATGATGTCCATACGGCTCTGGATATCATGAAACGGGAAAAAGTCAGACGTCTTCCTGTCGTGGATGAAGATGGAGTGCTCCAGGGTATCGTCGCCATGAATGATTTTGTGCTCCTCGCCGCAGATGCGAAGGGGGCGAAGGCGCCGGCCGTCTCCTACGAGGATGTCGTGCGGACAATGAAGGCGATCAGCATGCATCGGGCGCTGGTGGGAGTCTAGCAATACAGCGCTGAGGAAATGTCGGAAAATCATCGACGCATGTTAACAGTTGAGTCATCACTCTGCCGGCAACCGAGATCACAAACACAACAAAGGAGGCGTCCCATGTCCGTCGCCAAGATCATCGAGATTAGTTCAGAATCGCCGAAGAGTTTCGAAGATGCCATTCAGAATGGGATCACCCGGGCAGCCAAAACCGTCCACGGCATCAAGTCGGCTTGGGTAAAGGAGCAACATGTGGTGGTCGATAACGGCAAGGTCACCTTCTACCGCGTAGATTTGAAGGTCACCTTCGTGCTGGATTGACGAGACATGGTGATTGGCGAGCGAGACTGGCGGGAGGGGCGAGACAGGCGAGAGTTGGATGTCCGAAGTTCGTGGTGCCGGCATTGGATCAAGAGCGGAGCCCTCGCCTTTTCTCTGTTTCTTGTCGCCCATACGTACAGCACCGCATCAGGCTCACCGGACCGGACCTTGGAGTCTCCCACCGAGGTGGTCCGCTCGACGCTGAACGACGTCTTCCGCATTCTCGAAGACGAGACACTCAAAGATCCGGCCAAGCTCATCCCGCGCCGGCATATGCTGGAAGAGGTCATCGCTTCCCGCTTCGACTACGCTGAAATGTCGAAACGCGCGCTTGCGGCCCACTGGATTCCACTCACGACCAGTGAGCGCGCCGAGTTCGTCGAACTCTTCAAGAGCTTTCTTTCCGACCGCTATGCTGAAAAAATCGAAGGCTATTCAGGGCAGCAAGTATTCTATCTCTCTGAACGGATTGAGGGGAACTATGCAGAGGTGCGGACCGAGCTGCGGTCGAGCAAAATGGGCATCCCGATGGATTACCGTCTGCACGTGAAGGACGGAACCTGGCACGCGTACGACCTCGTCGTGGACGGGGTCAGCCTGGTGAAAAATTATCGCAGCCAGTTCGAGAAGATCATCTACAAGTCCTCATACCAGGAGTTAGTCCGCCGGCTGCACGAGCGCTCCGTTGGCGAAGACAAGAAGAAGGCATCTCTCCCGGCAGTGTTGCAGAGCCTGACAGCCTAACAGCTCTACCCCTCACTAACTCAGGTGTGTGCAGAGCCGGGACCAGGGAATGGCTTGATCCCAGCGCGTCCAGCCAACTCATGGAGTTTTTCGTGGACTGATTCGCTGTTATAGGACTGGACTTCGGAGAGCGCCAGGCAGTAATCCGTCAGCGCCTCCAACCAAACCTTTTGATTTTCGCAGGTCACAGGGCCATGTCGTGCTTCGTCGATCCGGAACGATGCCTCTTTGAGTTTGGCCGCTGCTTCCGCGAGATGTTTCGGCACTGACATAGTTCGCTCCTTTCTTGATATGGCACCCTCGCAGGTAAGACCGCTGACATCTCGTCGCCATACGCTCCCCGCAAGAATCAGTTGTGGCTTCTTCATGAGATGCCCCTCACCCACAGCACCCCGGATCCAACGTTCCTGCTGCAACATCTGCCTCTAGGTCTTCGATCGTCCGACGAGACAATACCGATGTGTCGTATTCCTGCATCACGTCATAGCCGGAACGGGCCTCCTTGTCTCGTTTTTTGATCAGCAGCCATTCTCGCGGACGGTCTTTCATGCGCACCAAGGTGAACCCGCCTTGCAACCGTTGCCCATGCAAACACAGATCTAATTTGCCCTCATGGAACATCATCATCGGCGATACTGGACCCCGGTTGGCTCGAAGCGGTTCGAACCAACCCGTATCCCACACCAACACAGGCCCTGCTCCATAATAGCCTTCTCCGATCACCCCCTCGAACTCCGCGTAGCCGAGATCGTGATCCTCCACTTCCACCGCAAGCCGTTTGACCGATGGGTCCATCGAGGGGCCTTTGGGGATGGCCCATGACTTGAGTGCGCCTCCGATTTCCAGTCGGAAGTCATAATGAAGGTGAGAGGCCTGATGCTTTTGGACCGTGAAGATCGGCCGCCTGGATGTCGGCATATTCATGATACAAGCATCAGACGTGCCATCCTTGCAGGCAGTAAGCAACCGTGAGCCCTTATCCGACAACGCGATGACTTCCTGCAGTTCTGAGGCCCCCTGCCCTGGAATGTGAGGCACTCAACGACTCGTGACTGGGTCAACCCATGCCCCGTTACGCCACAGTGGCTCGATGACCATTCTGGCCTCACGCGACAGTCCTGCCATTTGACCTCTCGCGAAGTGTTGTTATCTTATAACCGAGCGGAGGCTTCGGTGAGAGGAACATTCAAGGGAATCGAGGTCAAGTGCAGGGGTGGTGTGCAGGCCCACTGAAGGGTGGGAAGCCTAAAGCCCCTCCAAGATCTCCACTATAGAAAAAGAGCTCTCGACCCTGCCTCTGCTTCGATTTTTTTATTGCCTTCCTTGCTGATTCTCCCACTAACAAACTCTCTACTCATGGCGTGTGGTTTTTGTGGGACTGAGGGGTCGCAGTTCCCTCTGTGCGAGAAAGCGGCTGACTGAACGAGGGAATGAGAACAGTCTGTGTGAGGATTAATCACTACGAAAGGAGAATACATTCGCCGGATATTCAAAAAGCCGGCCCGCAAGGCCGCAGTGAATGAAGAAGGCTTAGGTCATAAGCATCGGTCACGTTCTTGATTGCTCAACTGTAGCCTCAGCCTTAACCTTCCAATAACGCTGGCGGGATTTTTCAGCCTCCCGCAAAAAAACGGCCCACCCTTGTGTGGAACACCGAGACTGCCATCCAACCGGAGTGGGATCCAGCAATCCTTCAGTCGCTCAAGGCTGATTGCTCCGCGCCTCCATCTTCATCCGGGCTCGCATCTACGGCCGTGCCTAGTGGCACCGACGATTGATAACGCGTCCCTCGAATCACCACCCCGCCACCGAAGCAGAAGCGGTGCCCTTTGCACGTTGGCTGCACAAGGGCGGGTCAAACTTAAACTAGGCTGCCGACCTACCACCATGGCTCCCGCCACCTCCTTCGATTCTTATGTAATCACTCTCTCCTCGGAATCAACAAGTAGATAACCGCCACCCTCTGTGGACAATTGCCCCACAGCTGTCATTACGGGACAGTCAACCCTTTCAGAAGAAGACTCTCCGTTGAAATACGAGATCATGCGTCTACGTGAATTCCGGGGCGCTATGAACGGAGGGCGACAATGCTTCCACTGCCTCGTGGGGAGCGATGATTAGTTCAGGCTGGGTCCCCTTTGGCTCTTAAACAGCTTCTCAGCTTCATCTCGCGCGACGTTCTTCTTGCGATGCGCGAGAATGACGGGATCGATCCGTTCGCCGCAACCTATACAACGCCAATTCACCGAACCCAGTTCGAATACCGGCTCGGGCACCATGAAGCCGCCGCAGCGATGGCAGCATTCATCATATCGCTGCTGCTGAGCGACGGACATCTTTGAGACCTTGACCATAAACATCCTCCTCCTAGCTGAAATATTGGGTGCTGCATATGAGCCACAATTCTTGAAAAGGATTCATCCTTGACCTACCGCACCCCTTCACCCCTCACGGTTCACCTCTTCAACATTGTACGCTTGAGCAACGGGCGGAGCGCATGAAGCGACCTGGAGTTCAAGATGTTGCTCCTTTCCAGCCACCCACGGCGAGCCTGTCCGACACCATAGCGCAGATTTTCGAAGTCCAGGACGCTGTGGGCGTCGGAATTGATACTCACCAGAGCTCCCTCGTCTTTCGCCATTTGGCAATCCCTGTCAGTCAGGTCAAGGCGGACCGGATGGGCGTTCACTTCCAACGCACAACCGCGCTCGCGCGCATGACGGATCAGACGATGCATGTCCACCTCATAGGGCTCCCGTTCACCGATGAGCCGACCGCTGGGGTGGGCCAGGATAGTGAAATGCGGGTGATCCATGGCGCGCATGATCCGCTCGGTCTGTTTCTCCCTGGATAGTCTGAAGTGGCTATGGACAGCCCCCACCACAAGGTCCAGCCTGCCAAGGTCTTCATTTGGAAGGTCCAGGCTGCCGTCTTCCAGTATGTCCACCTCGATCCCCTTCAGAATCGTCAAGCCTGACGAAGCCTCGTTCATACGATCGATCGCTTCCAGTTGTTCGAACAGCCGCCTCGGGTCGAGACCATGGGCCATCGTCAAACGCCGGGAGTGGTCGGTGATCGCCAGGTATTCGAATCCACGCCCGCGCGCTGCTATCACCATCTCCTCGAGACTGCTCAAGCCATCCGTCGCTTTGGTGTGGGTGTGCAGATCGTCTTTCAAATCAGCGAGCTCCACCAGCCTCGGCAGGCGTCCAGATTGCGCCGCTTCGAGCTCGCCACGATTCTCCCGCAGTTCAGGAGGAATCCACGGGAGCCCCAGCGCCGCATAGATAGTTTCCTCCGTTGCTCCTGCTACAGACTCTCCTCCTTTGAACAGGCCATACTCATTCAGCTTAAGCCCCCGCTGCTGCGCCAACTGACGAAGCAGCACGCTATGCTCTTTGCTCCCCGTGAAATATTGGAGCGCAGCCCCGTAACTCGCTTCCGGGACTACGCGCAGATCAACTTGCAGTCCGCAGGTCAGACGGACACTCGCCTTGGTCGTACCGTAAACCAGAACCTCTTGTACTTCCGGATAGGATACGAAACGATCGATCACCGGCCGTCCAGAGCGGGCCGTAACCAGCAGATCGAGGTCTCCGATCGTCTCTTTGGCTCGTCGATAGCTCCCTGCCGCAACAACCTGCTTCGCTCCAGCTGAGGTCTTCAGGTACGAAATAAACGCCTCGGCATATTGGGCCGCAATCGCCAACTGGAAACGCTTCGCCTCAGCTGTCCTGGCTTGTAACTCCTCAAGGATATGCTGCTCGGTCTTCGCTCCGAACCCTTGCAGGGTCCTGACACGCCCTCCCTGCGCCGCATTCCGCAAATCCTCCAATGTGCGAACGCCGAGTTTGTGATAAAGCGTCTGCACCCGCTTCGGCCCAAGGCCGGGAATTTTAAGCAGAGTTGTGAGCGTAGCCGGCACGTTTTTGCGATGCTCTTCGAGCACGGAGGCTCTGCCGGTCTCGACGATCTCCTTGATCTTGGACGCCAAGTCCTCACCGATGCCGGGCAGTGTCGTGACGTCCTCCCCCTCCGCAATCATGGCGGCAATGTCCCGGTCAAGATCCCGCAATGTCCTCGCGGCATTGCGATAGGCACGAACACGGAACCGATTGGCGCCTTCAATCTCAAGCAGGTCCGCGATTTCATCGAAGATTGCTGCAATATCTGCGTTGTGCACCGGCATCATCTACTCCACCCTTACAATAATGCACTAGTGACACGTACCCCTTGTCGGTCTGGCAAGCAATGAATAGGCCCAGGAAAAAAGAGACGAAATGTTGAAGCCCCCTGTTGTTGCGGATTACCTCGACCGACTTACAGCGATTTGCATCCATCAGGCCCTTCCCATGAAGAATGGATCCTTCCTCCACTGAGGTATTTGGCAACAGCCCCCGGGCTGGTCTCTGGCCCGAAATTCCTCAACTGATCGGATCGAACAGGCCCCTCTTCCCTACTCTTGCCCTGTAACTCCCTCTGCTGCCGCACATTTCACTCTATTTCCACC
>JACRLR010000003.1 GCA_016219645.1 Nitrospirota bacterium | reverse complement strand
GTAAATAATCTTCGAAGCTTTCGTGCTCATGTATTCCCCTCTTTGTTCTCGTGTTAGTTCAACGCGTTCAGCGCTGAACCCGCCTTGAACCACGCAATCTGTTGCTCGGTGATGCTGTGGTTCGCCTGGATGGTGAGCGCGTTGCCATCCGCCTTGTGTATCGTCACCTGCACCGGCTTGCCGGGAGCCAGGCTGTTCAGCCCCGTCACACTGATGCGGTCCTGCTGCTCGATCTTCTCGTAATCCTTCGGATCAGCGAAGGTTAACGCCAAGATCCCCTGTTTTTTCAAATTCGTTTCATGGATACGTGCAAAGCCTTTGACGAGCACGACTTTAACGTTCAAGAATCGCGGCGACATCGCCGCATGCTCGCGGCTGCTGCCCTCACCGTAGTTCTCATCGCCGACGACGATCGATCCGATCCCCTTCGCCTTGTAGGCCCGGGCAATCTGCGCAATAGTCAGGTTCGATTCGCCGGTCAGGACATTAGTCCCCTTGCCCGGCTCCGACGAAAATGCATTGTTGGCCCCCAGGAACATGTTGTCGCTGATCTTGTCCAAGTGGCCGCGGAACTTGAGCCAGGGACCGGCCGGAGAGATATGGTCCGTAGTGGTCTTGCCCTTGGTCTTGATCAACAGCGGGAGTTTCTCGAAATCCTTGCCATCCCAACGGGGGAACGGCTGCAGGAGCTGCAAGCGCTCGCTGGTCGGCGGAATGTCGACGGTCAAGTTCGAGCCATCTGCGGCAGGCTCAACATACCCCTCTTCGCCCTTGGCAAAGCCCTTGGCCGGCAATTCCTCGCCCACCGGTGGCTGTAACTTGAATTCTTTGCCGTCCGCGCCCTTGACCGTCTGATTCACCGGATCAAAGCCAAGATCGCCAGTGATCGCATAGGCGGTCACGACCTCCGGACTGGCGAGGAACGACAGTGTTTCACTGATCCCGTCGTTGCGGCCTGGGAAATTCCGGTTGAAGGAGCTGACGATCGAATCGGCCTTGCCCTTCACGCCATCAGCCCGTTTC
>JACRLR010000002.1 GCA_016219645.1 Nitrospirota bacterium | reverse complement strand
GCTTCAACCGGGTCTCCGGCATCGCGGAGATTCACAAAGCTGACGCCCTTGACCACGCGGCCCTCTTTGACGTCCAGACAGGGAATGATGCGTTTGGTCAACATAGTCGTACTGACGTGAGGGGGAAAGCCTTGTTCGGCTCCTAACCCTTCACTCCTTACTCCTTGCCAAGAGCCGCCACTGCGGCCTTCAGATCAAGTTTCCCATCGTAAAGAGCTTTCCCCACGATCGCTCCCTCGATTTTTGGACCAAGTGATCGTACGGCTTGGAGATCTTCCAGACGAGTGATCCCTCCCGAGGCAATCACCGGAAACGAAGAGCATTCGACGACTTCTTTCAATGCAGGAATATTCGGCCCGTTCAGCATGCCATCACGCGCGATATCCGTATAGACCACGGCGGCAATCGCGCAGCCTGACAGCTCCTTCAACAAATCGATCGCTTTCACATCGGATACCGACGTCCAGCCTTTTACAGCGATTCGACCGTCACGTGCATCAAGCCCAAGTACGATCCGCTGCGGAAACTCCTGGCAGGCCAGATCGAGCAGCGCCCGGTTCGTGAGCGCTGCCGTGCCGAGCACAACGCGCGACACCCCAGCATTGAGATACCGGCGGACCGTATCAATGGTCCTGATGCCGCCGCCGACCTGAACTTTGACGCGAACCGCGTTCATGACGGACTCGATGTGGGGCAGATTCTTGGGCTCGCCGTCGACCGCGCCGTTTAAATCCACGACGTGAATCAGCCCGGCCCCCTGTTGTTGCCACTGGCGGGCAACCTCCGTCACATCGTCAGAATAGACCGTTTCGTCAGCCATATCGCCTTGACGTAACCGCACACAACGCCCATCTTTCAAATCAATAGCAGGAATAACCAGCACTCTACTTGCCCTCCCTCACACCGAACGGGAAGTCGCTCAAGACCGCATCAACCCCGTATTCTGCGAGTTCCGCCGCCGTCACGAAGGCCCATCGTTGCAAGAATCCCATGAGGTCCTCGGTCATGGGCCGTTGCCGTTCATAATAACCACCGACCCAGAGTACTTGCCCATCAGCTGCCACGACCTTGGCCTCAAAGCCGACCGTCGCCGGCGGGTCAGCGCCCAGT
>JACRLR010000001.1 GCA_016219645.1 Nitrospirota bacterium | reverse complement strand
TGCTCGGGGTCGAGGCCCGTCTTTGCCGAGTGTGCCGAGAGGACCTCTATCGGGACAAGACGATGCTCCGGGGAGGTTGGTCTCGCTGTACGCTTTGTGACGAATTCGTCCATTACAGTTGTCTTGCCAGTGGGAAGGTCTCTTTTCTGAAAGCACGGCCACGGGTGTGCAAAACCTGTCGTTCGCTTCAGGAGGGGACTATCGCTCCTTCTTTTAAGAAAGATGGGCCCACTGTGGTAGTCCCGTCATGAATTCCGGTTCGCCGTCTGCTCCAAAGCCATTCAGTGCGTAAAGGTCCGTTGCTCTTGCTGACCGGTATCGGGCAAAAGCGGTTCTGCTCTCCTTCTGTGTGATCACTATGCCCGGTCAGCTGAACGTTGATGCGCGAGCCTCACGCCGCGTGATGGTGCACTGAGACTATTATGGTACAGATCATCCGAAGCGGGGCATTTCTTCAGCAGTGTTGGTCGGTCCATCCGCTGTGTGTGACTGTCAAGCGCATGACGGATGAGAAAGCCGTGGTGCTTTCTTGCAGCTCATGCAAGTCGGCCCATTACCTGACGGTCACTGCGGTCACGTCGCAAAAAGCCTCGGCCCAACAGATGGCGGGAGAAGGCACTTCACGAGACGAGCCGCCTGGCGAAGAGTTCCTCAAGGCTTGCGTTTCGACGCATCGTGCCTCCTTGGCGCTTCGTGAGATGGACGTATTTCAAGATCTGGTGCGGCTGCGCTGTGTGGACTGTCGACGGCTATACGAACTGACGGTCTCGGCGTTTGAAACACGCTACAAGTAATCAGGAATTGATGAGGAAGGGAGCATCATCCCTTCAGCCCCTGCCATGATGGCCCACTCCACTATGTTTACTGATGACGAAACCCTGCTGCTGGCCGATGCACAGTTCTTTCGGAAAAAGGCTGCGATCACGACAAAAATACGAGCCATGCTTGAGGCGACGCATGACGCCTTACAGAATGAGCTGGCAGGTCTGTCGCTTGTTGCTCCTCCTGATTTCAATCCACACCTCCATCAGCTGGTAAAAGGTGAGCATCTGGAAGATTTTCCGTATCAATACCTCGATTGTCCCAAATACTTCTCCGGGGCGAACACGTTCACGTTCCGTACGCTGGTCTGGTGGGGACATCATGTGACCTGTGCGCTATTGCTGGAAGGTTCGGAGATGGGACGATACAAGCGCCAGCTGCTCGGCCGGTTTCACCAGCTCGCAGGAAAGGACCTCGAACTTTCTCTGGCACCGTCGTTATGGGAGTGGAAACGCGGGGAGGGCTATACGCTGCCGATCACCCATGACCGAAAGGCCCAGATCGCTGCCGTGCTGGCTGAACGGTCGTTTCTGAAGGTCGTGCGCTGTGTGCCTTTGGGCGACCCACGAGTACGGGAGGGACAGTTGGCTCAGATGGCGTGCGAAACCTTTCGGTCACTGTCCCCCCTCGTCACCCCGTAACTTATTTATCCTAATTGTCTCCGGCACCAAACTTGGGTAGACTGGGCCGCCACTCTTTTTGACCTTTGACCGGGAGGAGCCTGTGAAGCAATCGTCATTGCGAGTTTTGGGCTGTGCCATCATGATGGCGACCCT